>JANLUJ010000894.1:0-6389 GCA_031363425.1 Pirellula sp. | reverse complement strand
CGGCGACCGAAATCATTTCGACCACGGTCTGAGGGAAGTGACCACTCTTTTCTAGTTGCTTTGCCAATCGCTCTCCGGCAGTAATCTCTTCGCTAGCTGCCACAATCGATTCTGACAAAATCAAGTTACCTGCCGCGTGTCGACTTATTTCAAGAGAACGCAAAATCGGAACCCCATTTTGCAATAACGTCCCCAATACTTGGCAAAACCGAGCCACTGCCAAGTTTAGAAATACCGATCCCAAAAGGGGTGCTTTGATCTTGGCATAATCGGCATTTCGCTTGCCATTCGGTGTTTTCAAGTATTGATTAAGCCCGAGTCCAGCGACGCTGACTGCCCCTAGAAAAACCCACCAATAGCTTTTCATGAGTTCACTAAGGCTTAGCAAGAGCTCGGTTGCTTGGGGCAATTGTCCCTTCGCTCTTAAGCCCTTAAATACTTCTTCGAATTGGGGCACGAAGAAAATTAGCAAGATAGAAACGACGATCACACCGACCGACATGACGAAAATAGGATAAGCGATGGCTCCCATCGTCTTGCCTTTGATTTCTTCTTGCTTCTCAACAAAACTACCAACCCGTTCCAGCGCGTCTTCGAGAAAGCCGCCTTCGCTGCCAGCGCGGACCATGTTGACGGCCATATCATTGAAAATACGAGGGTAGCGGGACATAGCTTCGCCCAGGGCTTCTCCCTCCTCAACGCGGCCGCGAATTTCACTAACGGCATTCTGAAGTGTGCGATTGCCCCCCGATTGATTTGAGAGCAGTGATAATGCCCGCAGCATAGGCACACCCGCGCGTAGAAGCGATGCACATTGTGCGTAAAAGCTGCCCATTTGTTGGCCAGAAACTCGTCGAGTCAACTTCACCTGCGAAGTTTTGTTGACGGTGATCGAGATCGGAAACAACGACTTTGCGCCCAATTGCGTCGCCGCATCGCGCGCGTTTGCCGCGGCTATCGTTCCGGCGGCTGGTTTGCCGGACATGTCTCGTGCTACGTATGCGAAATCAGGCATGATATTGAGTCTGGATGGTAACGAGCGGGATAGGCTTCTAGCTTGTCATGCAATCGACAGGCTTGAAGCCTATCCCACTTTGTGCCATTAGCCTAGTGAGTCCCCTTTGGTCGCACGAAGAACTTCCTCCATGCTCGTCGTTCCCTCAATGGCTTTACGAAACGCGTCGTCTCGCAAGGTAAGCATACCATGTCGCAATGCGGCTTTCTTGATTTCGAAGCTACTTGCACGATCGTGGGCCAACTGACGCACTTCTTCGGTTGTCGCCAGCAATTCATAAATCCCAAACCGGCCAGCATAACCGAGATTTCGACAGGCCCGACACCCTGTCGGTCGAAACAGCGGCTTTCCGTCCAGTTTGTCCCACGGGAAATCCTTGGGGACTTCGTCCATGGATGGAATATACGGTTGCTTGCACTCGACACAAAGTCGACGGACCAACCGTTGGGCCATGATTCCCTCAACCGTGCTCGCGACCAAAAAGGGCTCGATTCCCATGTCGACGATACGAGTAAAGGCACCAGCCGCATCGTTGGTGTGAAGAGTACTGAACACCGTGTGACCCGTGAGCGACGCTTGAATGGCGTTCTCGGCAGTCTCGGCATCGCGAATTTCGCCGACTAGGACAATGTCAGGGTCATGTCGCAATATACTTCTGAGCGAGACAGCAAACGTGAGTCCAATCTTCGGATGAACTTGGATCTGATTGATTCCATCCAATTGGTATTCCACCGGGTCCTCTGTCGTAATGATTTTGTTCTCAGGCGATTTGATTTCGAGCAGCGAACTATACAGAGTCGTCGTCTTGCCAGAACCAGTCGGACCCGTGACCAAGATGATTCCGTGTGGCAAGCGAATGAGCTCACTAAACAACTTGTACGTTGCTTCACCCATTCCCAAATTGCGCAGGTCGAACTTCATCGACCCCTTGTCCAGAATACGCATTACCAAACTCTCGCCGTGGATCATCGGAATGACCGAAAGCCGGATATCGATCTCGCGACCATGTACGCGCAGCTTGATTCGGCCGTCCTGTGGCAATCGCTTTTCGGCAATGTTGAGGTGAGCCATAATCTTCAGACGCGAGATGATGGCAGCTTGAAAACGATTGATTTCAGGCGGGATAGCTTGGGTGTGTAATATACCGTCGATACGATACCGCACGACGATACCAGCTGCCTGCGATTCAATATGAACGTCGCTTGCACGAGTATCGATGGCTTCGACCAAAAGCTCGTTTACCAATCGAACAACGGATGCCTCTTGCGCCTGTTCCCCAAGTTCGCTCCCGTCTGCTTCGATCTTCTCGAGCAATTCAATTTCGGCATCTTCATCCGCTTTCGAGGCCATGAGCCCCTCGACCGTTTCGCTGCCTACACCAAGATGCTTCTTTACAAGCTTGGCTATTTCATCTTTTTCAGCTACCAGAGGTACAACAGCTAATCCCGTTGCTGCCGAGGCTTCGTCGAGCGCGTACAAATCGAGTGGATTGCTCGTCGCAACAAACAGTTGACCGCCCTCTCGTTTAACCGGAAATAGGGCATGACGATAAATGAGCTTCAGCGGAAAGGTCTGTAACAAAGTCAGATCAACGTTGGCTTCGCGAAGATCGATAAAATCGAGTCCAAACTCTTCCGCCACAACCTTCAAGGCATCTTCTTCTTTTGCAAAGCCAGCTCGAATAACGCTTTCAAGGATGCCGCCACCATTCGCGGTGGCACGAGATTGTTGAAGTTGTTCACGGTTGATCAAACCGCGTCGGAGTAGGATTTCGCCAGCTTCTGTAATCATGGGAGCAAATGAACTTTTATGGTTGGAATGTCATGAATATTATACGAGCCATGGCCCGCGCTCGTCGACACTATGGTTACTATTAGCGTCCGCCTCGGCCACCACCTCCTTGACCACCTCCACCGCCGCCTGCGCCTCCGCGTTGGCCACCTCCGAACCCGCCACCTCCAAACCCGCCGCCTCCCTGTGCACCACCTCGTCCAGCGCCACCAAAACCACCTTGACCGACGCCACCAAAGCCGCCTTGACCACCGCCGCCAAATCCGCCAAATCCACCTGCTCCGCCACCGCCAGCCCCCCGATTTCGGAATTGCTGCAAGAAGTCACTTGGGCTTCCCGCGGCGCCAGGAGCACCCGCAGTTCCGGCACCCGGGGTTGTAGGCGAAGCCGTGCTTGTTTTTACGCTAGCACCAAAAGCTGACTTCAGTGCATTTTGCATGGTAGTCGCGTTCACTTCGGCAGGGATAGGTACGACGATGAAATCACTTTCATCATCCTTTGAGGCTTGATCGATCTTCTTGACAAACTCTTCAACTTCACCGAACAACATCGGCGATGCCACCACAATCAACGCGTTGTTCTTTTTGTCCGCACTAACTGTCATGGTTAGTTCTTTCAGTTCGCTCTTGGCGGATCCGCCGCCTCCACCACCACGACCACCACGACCACCAGCGATCAAGGCAAAGAAATCTTGTTGCGATGGTTGACCCTGTGCACCACCCGTTGCCGGCTGAGCGATTCGGTCCGCAAATACTTGTTTCACCAAGGTTTCGACGTCGGCAACTGCAACATTTTCGATGAAAATGATGCCCGGCGTACCTCGAGTCAAATTGTCAACGCCGCTATCTGCAATATCGATCAACTCGATCAATTCCTCGACCATCTGCATGTCCGTAGCATTGGCTTGAATCCACAACGCGTTGAGTCGCGGATCCGGCGTCAGTACTATGTTTCCTGTCGCAGCTGCGCCTGTGATTGTCGAACTGGCGCCCGAACTACCGGCACCGCCTCCACCAAAAAGACTTCCAAATATTCCACCACCACCGAGGACACTAGAAGCCACGTCGCCAATCAGTCCTCCGCCACCACCACCGCCGGTTGCCGCCTCGCCCTTAATAATGTTCTGAATCAATTCGGCCGCGGCTGCCGCTTTGATATGTGTTAATACGCGGACAGTCGGCTCCGTTGCAGCATTGTTCATCTGCTCGCGATAGAGTTTGTAAAGTTGATTGAACTCTTTGAGTGCCTCTTGGTTGTCACTTGTTACAACCATGCCGTTCGGCCCGCGTCGAATGACTATTTCGTTGCTCGACCCAAACCTGGTTTCAGACTGTGTAGTTGCAGCCGCTGTTACCCGTTTCGAGCGAACTGGGTTCTCGTCCTCTTGAGTCGCAACGAACTTGGCAAATGGGCTAGCCGGCCCAATTTCGGAAGCGCTGCGGCCATCTTTTTTCGGAGCACCAATTTTGTTGCCTTTAGAATCCCCCGCCGGCAAAATCACTCGGAAATGAGACTTGCTCTTCTTGGCTTCCATGAACATTTGAATCTGATCCAACATTTTATCAGCCGCTCTGCCTTTGTCTGGCAATAGCAGCATCCCATCCAACAATGTCTCCGGTTCTGGACTCGCCGCTTCATAAGTATTCAAAAGCTTTTTGATTTGTTCAATTTCCTGATCGGTGCCTTTGACGGTGATCCGCCTGGTTGCTGCGTCACCCGAAAAAACAGGACCCTTGGCAGTGGCCGCGTCTTTGCTGGGCTTACCGTAAAATTTCTCAAGAAGCAGGAGTGCGGATTGGGTGTCGAGCCTCGTCAACTGGATAACTTCGAACCCGCTGTTTTGACCGGCAAGTTCCTTGATGATTTCGTCGATTTTGTCGTGATCCGCTTTGATAGCTAACGCCAGGATATTGCTGGTCTTGGGATCCGACGAGAGCTTCATGTTTGTCTGGCCCGCAAACGTTGATTGGAGAACGTCCATTGTCGTTGTCGGGTCGGAACCTAGTAGCCGGTGAGACCTGAATGCGGCAGGTTCAACGGCAGTCGCAGTCGCCGCATCTCCGGATGGTGCTACGTCGATTTGTGCGGCTATCTCGCTCAGCTTTTGCAGTTTGTCAGCCGAACCAGTCGCCAGGATTCTGTTGTTAAAAGAGTCCGGCGAAATACTCAGGTCTTCCGATGTGTTTACACTGTCCTTTAGTCCCAACAATGGCCTTGCCAAACCGAGCACTTCCTCGGGGCTCACATGCTTCAACGGAATGGCCACGATCTTTGCGGACTTTGACTTTTCAATGAGCTCGCGAATGATTCTCAGTTTCCCTCCAGTCTCGCAAACAAGAATTTGGCCGGCCGTAGGCAATGGTACTACGGAACCCTGTGGGCCTATGAGATCTTTGACTTCCTTTACTATTTCGTCAACAGATCGTTCGATCGTAAAAACGCATTTGACGATCTCATAGTCACCACGCTTGTCTAGCTCAGCGGTTGGAACCAATTCCGCCAACTCTCTTACCAGCGTGCGTGTCAACTCAGCCGTAGCCGCAGTGTCCCCGCTCCCTAGATCCTGACTCATCAGGATTCTCTGTTTCTTTATCAGCGTATAGCCTTTGCCGAGCAATACGCTGTTCATGATGTCCATCGTTTCTGCAACGCTGTAGCGGCGGAACGGGTCGCGGTAGGTAAAGGTACCCGTCGGATATGCATCCACTTGCAAACTCAATTCCGCCTGCTTTGCGAGCCATTGAAGCACCTCTTTCCAAGGAGTTCCATTAAAGGAAATGACGAGTCCATTTTCGGGCCCTGTCATTGGTAGTAGAGGTTTTGCCGCAACATCGGATGGCGATTGAGCCGTGGGAGCAACTGCGTTTTCTGGCGACGAGTCCGCCTCGTTCTTGGAGTCGTTCTGCAACGGTTTCCCAACAACGGTTTGCCATATCGTTTTTTGCGAATCGTCCAAAACAGCTACGATACGGGAATTGAGTTCCGCAGCCCCCTTGGTCGCTCCCATTTGCGAAAGAAGTATCCTTTTCCCTTCAAGGATATTTTTGATTTTTGAAATCTGCTCTTCACTTACCCCCATCAACTTGGCGACCTCCGGTTCAACCAGGGCTGCCGGCCCAAGTTTCTGAAGCCGCCACATTTCCGCGGTGGACTGCTGTGCTGCGGTCAAAAGCGCAAGGCCTTTACGCTCGATCAATCGAATGTTCTCCGACTCTTTGGCTCGACGCTCAGCGGACGGCAATCGTCGAATTTCGCTTGCAAACGTCAGCGCCTGGCTTTCGTGTTGCTTAATCAAAGCTTCTAAACGGTCCAATTGCTCTTGGGTCAATCCGAGCTCAGCCGCGTTTCCTGGCTCGGTTATGGATGCCAAAACACCCACGATGTCAGGATTTCCGGAAGCTATCAAGTAGCTCGATCCCGAGGCAACCAATGCGGAAAAAGTTAGGAGACTGTTTCTGAGGAAGGTTCTAGTTTGCATGGAAATGCTGGGGTTGGTTCGCTTTTTGCGATGCTTTTTGCGAATTGTAGACAAATTGCCATCGGATTGACTCTAGTTGAAGGACAACCGATGGCTAGACGCGAA
>JANLUJ010000868.1:0-1193 GCA_031363425.1 Pirellula sp. | reverse complement strand
CAAACGCAATCTAGGACCTCTGCACTACTATCGACTAACTCAAGATCAACAGACGCAAATCGAACAATATGCCGATACGTTGCGTGACACGATTGTTCGAGTGGTCGGAGAAGCGATTAGTCGATTGGCGCCAAGCCATATCTCATGGGGTATCGGGCATGCCGATTTTGCAGTGAATCGAAGGAACAACAAGGAGGCCGACGGAGGCAAACTAAGGTCACTTGGACAATTAGTTGGGCCATCGGATCACGAAGTACCTGTTCTTGCAGTTCGCAATGAAATGGGAGAGCTAACGTCTATCCTGTTCGGATACGCATGCCATGCAACAGTGCTATCCGATTATCAATGGTCCGGTGACTATCCTGGCTACGCTCAGATGGAATTGGAATCGCGTCATCCAGGGTGCGTCGCGATGTTTTTTGCAGGATGTGGCGCAGATCAAAACCCAGTACCCAGGCGAACCGTCGAATTGGCTAGTCATTACGGCAGGCAGCTAGCAGTGGCGGTGGACCAAACAATTCTCACTACGGAAATGAAACCCGCACCGCCCTCCCTCCATTGCGAATATCGCGAGATCGAATTGTCGTTTGACAAACTTCCTACCATTGAGGAATTGCAGCTACAAGCTGAATCCAAATCCATCTACGAAGCGCTGAGAGCGAGACAACTTCTATTAGGCATCGACGCTGGAAAGCCATTGCAACCCTCCTATCCCTATCCCATTTCCATTTGGCAGATCGGCAACGATTTGAATTTCGTTGCGTTGGGTGGAGAGGTAGTCGTGGACTACGCCGTGCGTATCAAGACTCTGGTCCCTCGCTCGACGTTTGTGGCAGGATACTCGCATGATGTTATGGCTTATATCCCGAGCCTTCGAGTTCTAAAAGAAGGCGGCTATGAGGGAGGGGGCGCGATGGTGTACTATGGCCTGCCCACGATCTGGTCCGATCGAGTGGAGGAAGAAATCATCGACGAAGTAAAGCGTCAGGCATCCGCATTGCAAGTAGGTAGCGACGCTAAATAACTTGGGAGCGAGCGCTCTGTCCAACTTGCATTTTTTGGTACGACAAAACGTGGCATAGGCTTACAGCCCGTGTGTGCAAGGCCAAACCCAAGCTGGGAGCCAAATCCACCACAAACCCCAAAACAAATACAAACCGGGGCAAAGCTCTAGGTGTTTGTACGGGCTAAAT
>JANLUJ010000867.1:0-1594 GCA_031363425.1 Pirellula sp. | reverse complement strand
CATCAAAATAAGCAATACGAGTAAAACTGTACCTAACATGGCAAATCTCATTTCTCAAATCGAATTCGTTTTCATTCCAGATCTCAGAACGTAACGCAAACGCTGTGCCAGGCCGTATTCGGGTTTTTTAGACGATGGAATCGAAAAAGGGAATCACGATTCGTCCTATCGTTTGTGCATGCATTGATTGAAACTCGACCAACACAAATGCGACGTTTATGGCATTCGTGGTTGGTAATCGTACGCTGGTGGTCGCTCATCGCTCAAGCGACAACAAATCCAATCATCCGACATTTGTTTTCGCGTGGCGAAATTTCTTCCTCTTAGCACGAAGCGCAAGTTTTGAAGTTGCACATTCCTTAGAGCCGAAGGCTCGACAAAACTTAGCCGGTGGTGAAACCACCGGAATCGGAGTAAATTGCGAGTCCGAGTCCCGGAGGGACGGCAGATCGTCGGTTCTGTCGTCCCTTCGGGACTTAACTCGAGGTGCTCTCATCCGAACCGGGGTTTTACAACCCCGGCTAAGATCTGTCGGTCCTACGGACCTAAAACAGTGCAACTTCAAAGCGCGCAAGCTAGTGAATCTGATCCTCAATTCACTAGCTTGCGCGCATGCGCGTCGTGCTAGGCATATCGGAACCCGCCGTTCGCCTTAAGAAGAGGTAAAGAAGTATTTTTGCCTTGCTGTAAGCCGACGTCGCTCTGCGACTCGGCAACGCATTGTCGCGGAGCGACACTGCCACGTCGAGTGAACCAATAAACTTTTGTTGTATTGCTTAGTTCAATGGCTGCGACTAGAGTTTTGGCAATGTCGATCCATTCCATTAAAGAAAGTAACATCTTGAAGTTCAGATGGAACAGACGCAAACTACCGCGATTCGTTGCGCTTGCAAAGCCCTATTGGTACTCGGAGGACAAGTGGATCGCCCGTTGTCTGTTAGCCCTCTTGGCTATCCTGTTACTTGGGAACACTTTGTTCAGTGTTTTTTTGAATGAGCAAGCTGGGGAGTTCACGTCCGCGCTAGCTGCTCAGGATTCTGGCCGATACTGGACCTCCATTTACAAATCATTGGGACTCATCGTTGCGGCTGCACCGGTCTATGTATTTTATTACTTCGTCCGTGACAAGCTCGTTAATTATTGGCGTCGTTGGCTGACACATAATTATCTGGACACCTACTTTCGAAACAATGCTTTCTACAAACTTGCGTTTAACGCGGAGATTGACAATCCTGATCAACGCATTGCCGAAGACATCAACACCTTTACACTGAAATCCATTTACTACTTTCTTCTCGCTATCGAAACGCTTCTTCAGCTGATTGCGTTCAGCGGCGTCCTTTGGTCGATATCCAGGACCCTTGTTGTATTCCTCGTTGTTTACGCGACCATCGGGACGTTGATTGCAAGTTTTGTTTTTGGAAGGTCATTAGTGGCCCTCAACTTCTTCCAACTGAAACGCGAGGCGGATTTTCGTTTCAGTTTGGTTCGCGTCCGCGAGAATGCTGAATCCATCGCGTTCTATAGTGGCGAAGAACCAGAGTCACGCAACATAAAAAGGCGATTTGCTGACGTTTTTCAGAACTACAACAAA
>JANLUJ010000793.1:0-1351 GCA_031363425.1 Pirellula sp. | reverse complement strand
GCCGAGTCTTTGCCTACGGAGTAGAGCATCACAGGCTTTTTGAATTCAGCGGCCACCTCGCGCTCAAAGCGTTTTATCCTGCGAAGCCGCCGTTTCCGTTCCTGCACGTCGATACGACATGGAAATTCAAGGAGATGATTCAGTTTCGCGACAATTATGTAAAGAATCAGTTGGGCATAGAATTGATTGTGCACATCAATCACGAAGGTCTCAAGCTAGGCATCGACCCCGGCGAGAATAGCGAGAAGCACACCGAGGTCATGAAGACAGATTCGCTCAAGAAAGCCCTCAATCTACATGGATTCGATGCTGCATTTGGTGGGGCTCGCCGCGACGAAGAAAAGTCGCGAGCCAAAGAAAGAGTCTTTTCTTTCCGTGATAAATTCCATCGTTGGGATCCGAAAAACCAAAGGCCGGAGCTGTGGAATCTCTACAACTCGCGCGTCAATCCAAACGAAAGTATTCGCGTTTTTCCGCTCTCGAATTGGACGGAGTTGGACGTATGGCAATACATCTATTTAGACAAAATTCCAATTCCGGACCTGTACTTTGCCAAATTGTTGCCTGTCGTGCATCGCAACGGAACATTGATTCATCTCAATGACGAACGATTGCAGCTCAGGCCCGGCGAAGTCGTTGAACACAAAATGGTACGCTTTCGCACTCTTGGCTGTTACCCGTTAACGGGAGCAGTTGAATCTACTGCGACGACGCTGCCAGAGATTATTCAGGAGATGCTTTTGACCAAGACTTCGGAACGCCAGGGACGGGTCATCGACCAAGATGGCGGTGGTGCGGGTATGGAACTCAAAAAGACGCAGGGATACTTCTAAGTTATGTCTCACCAAAGCGATTTGATTGCCGAAAATATTTTGGCCTACTTGGATCAGCATGAACGCAAAGAGCTCTTGCGATTCATTACTTGCGGAAGCGTCGATGATGGGAAGAGTACGCTCATCGGCCGATTGCTATTCGATAGCAAGATGATCTACGAAGATCAACTGGCCCAGCTTGAAACAGAAAGCAAGGTGCATGGAACAACCGGCGGCGGTTTTGACCCCGCCTTGGTAACGGATGGCCTCAAGGCCGAACGCGAACAAGGAATCACAATCGACGTTGCGTATCGCTACTTCTCGACTGCAAAACGCAAGTTTATTATCGCCGACACACCTGGTCACGAGCAATACACTCGCAACATGGCCACCGGTGCGTCGACCGCAGACTTGGCTATTATTCTTATCGATGCTCGCTATGGAGTACTGACGCAGACAAAACGACATAGCTTTATCGTGTCCTTGCTGGGTATTCGACACGTTGTCGTGACCATCAACAAGATGGACTTGGTGGGGCA
>JANLUJ010000787.1:0-2902 GCA_031363425.1 Pirellula sp. | reverse complement strand
GTGCCCCTCGGCTCAGCGATAGTCGAGACAAATCCAGATCAACTAATTCGACCGCTCGCGCCACGGCTGTTGTATCTTTTGCCACGATGGCTTCGCGAAGTCGAATGAGTGAGTTGAAGACCCCCTTCACTTCTTGAGGGTTCGGGTCCTTTCCGATGACCTCGTATGTGGTACCTGTTAGTGTCGCTTCCGCTTCGGTACTTCCCTTGGGAATCAGTCCTAGTCCCCATGCCGCTTGGCTTCCACCTGCGTTACGAACTTTGATTGGCCCCGGTGTCGTGGTTAAGGGCGGCCCCAATGGATTGGGGACGTACACGGCGGAACTGATCGTAATTCCATTGCCGGCCGCGTTTAGATTGGCGTTGATCTTGATAGCGGGATCTTGATTGTTGACGTGATTGTTAATGCGATCTAGCACATCTTGAACAGTCGTTGTACCAACCAAATCGAGCGTAAACTCGCTCCCATCATTTCGTTGAAACGTTAGGTCTGGGCCGTCTGCGGGATTGATTCCTTGGCCGAAGTTCAATTGGTCCAACCGAACCAGCGGGTGAAAAGTTCGCAATCCCAATCTCTCTGCAAGATCCCCCGTATTTTCACCTATCGAAAAGTCGGCTCCACTTTGCGTCGACCGTACTCTAAGGCTTCGACCGTCGGGTGTAATATCGGCACGGACAGCGGCTCCGGACGCATTGATGAAATTCGTCATGTCCTCAATAGTTACGGCTGTACCCAGCAGAACATTGTATGCCTTTCCGTTTTGCTCGATACGAATCCCATCGTTTGCAATGAGTCCGAGATTACCGTTAAGTTGAGACAACAAGGTTGTTGGCCTGAGGATTGGATCCAGGTTTGTGCCGGTGATAGGTAGCGGTGTCGATTGAATTTCCGTAAGAATGCCCAGATCCGCGGCTGTTCGGCCAGTTCCCGATTCAAGAATACGCAACTGCCCAGCGTTTCCGTCAGCATATGCCGCCACAAGTGAGCCATTGTTCAAGCTAAATTGGATTTTGCGGCCGCTCAGGGGCGCTGCACTGTTAATACGCTCGAGCACATTGTCCAGTGTCTCTGCGCCGGCAAGGTCTACTGTTACGGTTTCGAGTCCATCCGAAAATTGTATCGCGCCTGGCGAAATACCCTTGCCTCCGTTGAGATCGGCAAGTCGGGTCGAAGCGATGGCCGCCGGATTCAAATCCACACGAGAAACGACACCATCCGAAATAAGGCCGAGGGCTTTCTGACCCGTGACGTTGTGTGCGATGTATTCACCGTTGTCTGCAATGGTCAATAGATTTAGATCATTGCCCGCAAACTGAATTTTGTTGTTTGCATTGGAAATTGTGGGCGTGCCGACTGTCCCACCCGAAAACAAATAGCGATCCTGATAGCGGGTGTTCGCCGCCGCTGAGAGACGCTCGATGGACGCGTTGATTTGAGAGACCCAGCCGGCGCGTTCCTCGTCGCTACTGACATTGCCGGCGCTCTCAACGCCTAGGCCTCGAATCTCGGTCAATGTATCCTGAACATTCCCCAACGTTGATTCGGTCACATTGAGATAGCCTTGCGAGGAGTCCAAATTCCGGAGAGTTTGATCGCGAAATTCTAGGTCTCTCTGAATGCCGATCACGCGGACGGCGGCAGTGGGATCTTGGCTTGGCAAGCTGAAGCGTTTGCCCGAACTAAGCTGATCTTCGAGCTGCTGTATCCCGAGCTTACTCACTTGGACTTGGTATAGGGATCGGTATCTAGCGAGGGCGTCACTGGTTCGCCCCGCAACAACTGGATAAAAAGAACTTAGCATGGGGAAATGTTTTCGTGCGCTAGATGAGATTGACCAGGGTGTTCAGCATGTCCGAAGCCACAGAAACGAGTTTGGATGTTGCCTGAAACGCCCGTTGGTAAAGCAACATCTTGACCGCCTCTTCGTCTAGATTGACGCCAGAGATCCCAAGATTTTGGGCTTCCAGAGTCTGTTGGAAGTTTCGAAGGCCATCCGTAACACCTTTTTGGGAATTGATATCGCGAGTGGTGTTCGCGATCATTTCATCGTAAACCGCGTTGATGCTTCGACCACCGAGCAATTCGGTTGGTTTGGAGAAGGCCTCGGCAATTTTGATAGCGTTGTCCGCACCATTGCCCACCCCCTTTAGACTTGCGGCAAGTTGACTAGGGTCAGCAATGATGTTTGGGCGCACCTCGATCGTCGCTGCAGAGTCACCACGGAAAAAGGTATTGATTCCGAGGGCCGCCAATGCACCGCTGGTGTCGTTCGCAAAACTAAATTGGATCGCCTCTGAGTCCGATTTGATCTCAAACCGACCGTCATTCGTGATTCTGGCACTAATCCCATCAATCCCGTCAATCGAGGCCGCGAGTTGTTGCGCGGTCGTATCGCTTGCAAGTCCTTGCTGCCGAACGAGAAGATCAACCGATTTCGTTTTACCCGTTTTGGCGTCCTGAACTTGGATGGTGAAAGAGCCGTTGTCGAAATCCAGAGTAGGATTGGACTGCTCTATTGGAACATTGGCGTTCTTCAGTACGGTTTCGCCCGTCGCGATTGAAAATCCCTTGAGACCTTGGCCCTGCGAATGCAGTCGATTGACAACGCGAATAATGTCGGAGGCGAGTGAGTTTAACTTGCCTTGAAAGCCAGTCGAAGTGGACGCGTTGGCGGATTCGTATAATCCCTTTACTTTACCCCCCGTTACCTTCAGAGCGACATCGGTGTCGACTAAACGAATTTCCAGATTACTACCTTGATTGCTTGAGTTCAAGCTAGCTTTGACTGGACGAGCGATACCGTTGCTTACCAAATAGTCGCCGCCTACGAAAACGGTAACGGCTCCCGCAGCGTCCTCTCTCACGGCGATATCGACATACGTAGCCAATTCGTCCAATGTCT
>JANLUJ010001370.1:0-1039 GCA_031363425.1 Pirellula sp. | reverse complement strand
CTAGTGATTCCTGTACCCAATTCACTAGCTTGCGCGTCGTGCTACTGGTACTTTACATGCCGACGCTCGCCTTAGAATAAGCTGTTCGATAAATGGCAAGCAGATCCGATTCGGTTACCGATCTCGGATTGAAGGACGCGGTCCATTGCTTTGAGGCAGAGTTAGCCAACTCGCGCAGCAAATTTTCGGTTTGCTCTTCAAGAAATTCTTTTGGCCATTGAGGAAGTTTTTCTAGCGTTGTCGCCAATGAAGCTTGCTGCATCCATTTGGTAAAGACTCGTGCGACTTTTTCGGAGGCAGACAGTCCGTTGCCGAAGGCCATACCGTCAGGCAATAGATTGACAAGTTCCACATAACTCTCTTCGACAACTCGGCTATTGTATCGAACGACATGCGGCATCATTAACCCTACCGCTTGTCCATGCGCGACACCTAATATTGCGGTCAGTGGGTTGGCTAGCGCATGCGCAGCGCCCAACATCGAAGCCTCGATAGCCATGCCAGCAAAACAAGCGCCTAGCTGCATACGTCCTCGAGCTTCGATGTCGCTCGGATCGTGAAGTACCTGGGGAAACCCCATCGAAAGCAGTTGCCAAGATTCGCGCGAATAGCATTCCGAAATTGGGTTTCGTTTGGTGCACACAAACGTTTCCAAAGCGTGTGTTATGGCATCGATGCCAGTCAACGCTGTGATGGCGGCTGGTTGAGTCAGCGTTAACATCGGATCCAGCAGAGCGATACGGCAGGCGGCCCGCGCATCCCCGCAAGCCATCTTTACATGGGTCTCTACATCGCTAATCAATGCAAACGACTGCGTCTCACTGCCTGTTCCGGAAGTCGTAGGAATAGCAATCATCGGCAACATATCCTTCGTGGCTTTGCCAACACCCCAATAGTCTTTTATGCTGCCGCCACATGAATAAAGAAAATTGATCCCTTTCGTGCAATCCATGCTTGAACCGCCGCCGAGCCCGACGAGCAAGTCCGGGTGAAACTCATTTGCCAAATGCAATCCGCGTTCGACATGCAAGTTCGTTGG
>JANLUJ010000765.1:0-1874 GCA_031363425.1 Pirellula sp. | reverse complement strand
GAACCGCGTTTCATTTTAAACTGCGGGCTCAGGACAATCAGTTCGATAGCTACCGAAATGCGAAAGTCATTTGCGTTTAACTGCTTGATGATTTCATCAATCAACGGCTTGTCTGACAATTGTATGGATCGCCCAAGCGCATAACCAAGCAGACGCATGCAAAACGTTCTAAGAAAATCGTCACGCCGATTTATTGATAGATATTCCCGTAAGCCTTCGACTCCAACCACTTGGGTACCATCTCGAAGTACACCTGCCGTCTCAATTTTATGCCCGTGGGTGTCTTGGATTCTAAATCGCCCGATCGTATCGTATTGCTCTAGGGCGAAGCCAAAACCATCTATTCGCTGATGGCATTTGGCACAGGACGGGTCGTGGCTGTGGCGTTCAATTAGCTGACGTTCGGTTAGTTCGACCGAAACGTCCTCCGGAAGCACCGGAACGCCTTGCGGCGGACGCGGTAGCTTTTCTCCCAACAGAAATTCGGAAACCCAATTGCCTCGCAAAATAGGGCTGGTCCGAGATGCACCTGAGTGTTTGGACATTGTCGCGGCCATGGTCAGAATTCCACCGCGAGAAAATTCTCGCGTGCCCTCAATACGATGCCAACTATCTTCCCCATTTGGAAATCCGTAAAACTTGGCCAGGCGACCATTGACAAAGGTATGGTTCGCATTGAGTAAATCAAGAACCGAGCCATTGTTTCGAAACAAACTTTCAAAAAACAGAATCGCCTCTTCGTACATATCCGACTTGAGTTCGGAAAACTCGGGAAAGTGCTTTTCACTTTTTTCATCTAATAGATCAAATTCTCGGATGTGCAGCCACTGGCACCCAAACTCTATGGCCATCCTGCGCATTCGCATGTCGGACATCATTCGACGAACCTGACTTCGCAACGCATTGGGATTGTGTAGCATGCCTGTTGATGCGGCTTCTTGCAACTCAAGGTCGGGTAGCGTAGACCAAAGGAAATAACTTAAGCGAGTTGCTAGTTCATTCGCGGACACAAGACCAGCTGTTTTTCCGTTAGCAGCGTTCTCGCCCCGATAAAGAAATGCTGGTGCAACCAGCACTCGAGAGAGTAGCAATCGAATCGCTGCGTCGTGAGGGAGTTCCTCGCTTCGAAGCTTCGCGTAAAGCTCTCTGAGCTGCAGCTTCTCTAATGAAGTCAATGGCCTACGCCATGAACGCTCGGCTAAACCCAATACCGAAAGCAAATGAATTGCCTCCGCATCGAGCATGCGAATTCTGAACTGTTCTGCGCGTTGCATGATCCCGTCGCGCATCGGTGTGAAGGCGCTGGGATCGGCGTCTTGTGTTGCAAATTGCCAAAGCTGTTCGTATGCATCCACCAATAATAATGCATCTTGGCTAACAAAATGCAGCTCATCCCATAGCTTGTCCAATTCCGCAGCCTGCTCGTCGTTCAACATCAATCGTTTGAGTTGCTCGTCCTCTCGATAGTAGAGAGTAAGCGTAACCACTTCATCCACCGGCACGATCTTCGTATAGCACAATGCGGCAGGAAAAAGCTGCCGAAAAGCATCAAACTGCGAAAGCAGTCTTTGCCGAGATCGACTATCGTCGGCGACAATAATAGGTGCGTCATACTTCAGAGGTTTATCCCCATCTGACCACGTGGACTTATCTCCCTTGACTGCCGAGCTACTAGCGGCGAGCCCATGCAATTGCGAAGGCCTATCAAAGAGAACTTGAATTTGCACCGTTCCTTCGGCGCCGGACTCTGGATGCAGGGAGCCAGTCGCAACAAACTCATAACCCTCTACGAAGTCGGCTGGCACGATTACCTCCAATATCGATGGGGCCTGCACAGCAATATTAGCGGCGTTGAGGGTCTGACCACTTGGCTG
>JANLUJ010000752.1:0-1095 GCA_031363425.1 Pirellula sp. | reverse complement strand
GAACCGCTCAACGCCAAAGAAATCATCGACGCGATGGTAGCGAAGGGTTATTGGACTAGCCCCGGTGGTAAGACGCCCCACGCAACGCTTTACAGCGCAATCCTGCGGGATCTCGCCAAAGGTGACGCTTCGCGATTCGTCAAATCGGAACGCGGTCGCTTTGCGGCGCGAGCGTAGTAGGTGGGAACGATGCAACGCAATCGCAGGCTCAAGATCGCTGGCGTGAAAGTTGGCGATCGCATTCGATTGATTCCAATGGTGGACGACCCGGGTCCTGTTCCCGACGGCACGTTGGGTACCGTGTCCGAAATCCATCACTACAGTGTTTGGACTCAAGATTCGGTCTCCTGGGACAATGGACGTAAACTCATGTTGGCATCGCCACCGGATAAGTATGATATCATCAAAGGCGACACGTAACGAATAGGTAGATCCAATTTGACGGCTAGTGCGATCTCCGCACCGACACCGCGACTAGCATTCCATCCGTCGAGAGTGAGTACCAGCACCTCGTCGCATCGACTCAGATGTTCACAGTCATGTGCTTGCCAAAACTCCCATTCGATCGGAAGACCATAGCGAACCAATGGGTGGCTGTGAACGATTGGAGCGTAAACCGACAAGCCGGCTCGCATGAGTGTTGACGTTGCCAAGCACGCTGCGTCGAAGCGCGACTGGCGCACGGCGTCATCCACATGGGTGTAGGGACTTGCGAGGTAGATCATACCGAATGTCCTCCGATAACTACGGCTTTGAAATCGTTAGTACCCAACTTGACATCCGGCAACTTATGACGCACGATGGTAGTACATTGGTCGACCGTACCCGGAGAAAAAAATGATCAAGAACTTTGTAAAGCATGGAAATAGCTGGGCAGTTGTAATTGACAGGCCCATCTTGGATCTTTTGAAAATTGATCCTGAGTCGCAGATTGAAATGACAACCGACGGAAAATCGATTCAGATTACGCCGGTCACCGCTGACACAGGTAAAACGAAGGTTCGAGCAGCTCGGGCCAAGGTCAACGCAAAACACTCTAAGGCGTTCAAAAAACTTGCAGAGTAGAACATGCCCCAATTCTTGACTCTCGATGAC
>JANLUJ010000741.1:0-3416 GCA_031363425.1 Pirellula sp. | reverse complement strand
GGGCATTTGATCGGCGACAGATGTTTGCGGCAATAGAGCCTGCGTAGTCGTTGCAACACTTCGGGATTCGACTGAAAGCGGTAACTCTCTCGCACAATTGACAGCAATTTCTCCTCTGAACAAGTCGCAGTGCATAGGTTGGTCAGCAGTTGTGTCATGGCATGGGGATACCCCAAACTGCGAAACAGACCGAAAACGCGCGCGGCCTCTATGCTAGGAAAGAAGTCTTGCAGATCCATTCGCAAAACGACTGCTTTTCCGACATGCGGTTTGACGTACGAAATCGCAGAGCGCCCCCGAACAAAACCGTGCGACATAGCATGGCATGGTATGCATTGAAGCAAACGGCTTGCGATGGTGCGCTGGATCGCTTTTAATCGAGACCGAGGCGCTTCAAGGATTCGCAAGCCTCCAGATCGTTTCGGTGTTGTACTCAGGCGATAGTGGTCCTTTCTGTGTTGCGACAACCAGTCGATCAGCCCAACAGGACTACCGCACCATTCCGCAAAAGCATTAGCGGTAGGTAGGGAAGGGATGAAAGAAACAAATGGGGCATTGACTGCGTCTCGCATTCGCGCAATCTCACTATCGAATCGCCTGTCTAATTCTGCTTTTTCCCACTGAATGGAACGGCAGAGAGAATGCTCATTTCTCTTGAGGAAGTTAATCAAAGCACTTCGCGATGGCCGGGCCTCGAAATTGTCGATGAGACTAGCTGCCAATTGCTTCCGCGCTTTAGATCTCGCCTTGGTAAAATGCGAAACTGCCTGCTCCAAAACTCCAATTGCCCACTGGCCGTCGAGTAATATTTCAGCCACACATTGAAAACGTTTCATCGGCTGAATAATCCAAATTGAATGCGAAAAAAGATCGTCAGTTCAACAGAACGGGTGTGCGGTGAGGAACGGTGCTTCGGTAGATGCACTTAGCCTCACCTTGGAAATGTTCAGATAACGTATTCCGCATGGGTTACCCATGCGAGACAATAGCGACTCAGCACGAAGCCAGATCGATTGCCGGCTTGAACTGACGATCCACGTTGCATTATGCTGCAGATACGTAACCAATGTCAAATGAAAAACTCAGTTCGGTATTCTGTATCCAGCTTCCTCTAACACCCAAATTGCATGACAGACATACGCAACGAGAAGTGGCTTTGGATCAAGGGAGGGCTATTTTTAGTCATCAGCGTTTTGTCCGTTACGTTACTCTTGTTGGAGCTATCTAATGCAAAACAAATTCTTTTGTTGCTAGTGTCGGTTTGGGCATGTTGTCGGTCGTATTACTTCGCCTTTTATGTCATCGAAAAGTACATTCGATGGTACAACGCGAATGAATTGATTGAAAAATGCAGCATGGGAAAAGAGCACCGTCAACTTAGCATACGCTATTTGATTGCCGCAACTGTAGTGGTCGCCGCGTCTTGTTTGGCGATTAAGAATTCGAATGGTGGATTCCGTGTTTTGACAGAATACGAATTTCTAGTTTCTGCTCTGACGGTTTTGGTTGGCTCAGTTCCTGTCGTTTGGCTACTAATTCTTATTGTTGGATGCATTCTTTCTCCTTTGACATGGGAAAGGCGTTGGAAGTCGTTGGTCTTGATTGCGGTCGGGATGTTGATTTTCCCTTTTGTCGTTCACCGAATGGCTCAGTTCAGTTTCTCCTCTGGTAGCCCTGCTTGGCGCTCTATTAAGTGGGAAGAGATGTTGCAGTTGTATTGCTTTATTGGAGGATTTATGACATCAACGACTATTGTATTATCTCACGCAAGAACGCATGGGTTTCGAGTTGAGTATCGAGCACAGCATGACATCGCTTTAAACGAAGATCGATAGAGCCGAGGGGACGACGGTAGCAGACATTGGACAATTTCCCTTCATCTCCCCATCTAAATTCATTCGGTCCTGCACGTCGGACAGGATCGAAAACGAGCTTACCTGATGGAATTCCATGCATGGCAGATCCATGTGCGAACCGTCGAAGACCTTTCTGAACAGGCTTAGCATCTGCCAGCGCGAAGTTCGCCGAATGACCGCGACGTCGATTTTACCATCGCCGATTTCCGCGTGAGGCGCGAGCTTCATCCCGGCGCCAGTGAACTTGGTGTTGCAGGCCATGACAAACAAAAAATCGTCCGTTATGGTCTTGTCGTCAAGCACTAGCGTGGCGGGTCGAACCTTTGGTCCCAAAATGTGCCAAAGGGCAGCGACGGTATATCGTGTCGTTCCGAGAAATCGCATTTTTTCGGCCGTACTGTTGATGTCCGAAACTGCACCCCAACCGACGATATTGATGCAATGAACGATCCGATCCTGAAACGAGACGCGAATCACGTCGAGCGGTCGAGTCTGCCCGCCAACTATTCGCCTAGCCGCTTCGAGGTGACAGCCGCATTGAAGGTGCTGAGCAAGAGCGTTGCCGGTTCCGGCCGGGATAATTCCAATTGGTACCAATTCAGATTCGCCCCGTTGCATTAGACCGTCCGCGACTTCATGGATCGTACCATCGCCGCCGACGATGCACACTCCGTCGACGGCTGTTAGGTCAAGCGTTCTTGCTATTTCCGTTGCATGTCCAACTCGCTCGGTCATTCGAACATCCAGTACGCACCCAGCGTCATAAAAGATGGGTCGAACCTGGTCAAGCATGCGGATTCCATTTCGCTTTCCACCAAGCGGGTTGACAACCACAGCCAATCGTCGAACATTCATCCATTCATCTCCAACGACTACGCGGTTTCGATGTTTGCGACATCCTGCAACCCTAACTCCTCGATGCTAATCTCTCGCATCTTGTACTTTTGGATTTTGCCCGTTACCGTAATCGGAAAACTGTCGACAAACTTCCAATAGTGCGGCACTTTGAAATACGCTAGATTCGCTTTGCAAAATGCCTTGAACTCGTCGGGAGATGCTGATTTCCCTTCGCGAAGCCGTACCCAAGCCATCACTTCTTCCCCAAACTTGCGGTCGGGAACGCCTATGATCTGAACGTCTTGAACCGCAGGGTGCTGATAGAGCAACTCCTCTATCTCACGTGGATATACATTTTCGCCTCCACGGATGATCAAATCGCGAAGACGACCCGTAATGCGATAGTAACCATTCCTTTCTCGAACCGCCAAGTCGCCCGTATGCAACCAGCCATCGGCATCGATCGCTTCATTGGTCTTTTCCGGCAGATTGAAATAGCCCAACATCACGTCGTGGCCACGTCCACAAAGCTCTCCAGGTTGCTCGTCACCAAGCTCATTGCCTGTCTCTGGATCAATTACTTTGACCTCGATTCCAGGCAGCGGTCGACCAACCGTCCCTACTCGTAGCTCGAGAGAATCGTCCGCGCGCGTCTGAGTGATCAACGGAGAAGCTTCCGTTTGACCATAGCCGATCGTCATCTGGCTTGCCCCCATTTCGCTA
>JANLUJ010000667.1:0-6221 GCA_031363425.1 Pirellula sp. | reverse complement strand
CAGCGAACTGGCACTCGATATGTGCGAGTTCGAAGAACGCACCAATCCAGAACAACGCACATTATTCATTGACGAATTTCCGCGATGGAACTGTGACTTGAATCAGGTACGGGAAAGCGTTACGGCCTGCGACAGCCCCGCACTGAGGTCGGGAATTTTTTTGGCCGTTGGGAAGATCTTGGTTGAGCGTGTGCCGCCGGACGAAAAGCTGGCTTGGCAAATATTGGCGTCGCAGTGTTACGTCAGCCAGCCGGATTCGTCGTCGCATAGTGCAGCTGGATGGTTGCTGCAGCAGTGGGACATTCCGCTGCCGGAAATTCGCGATTCCGGTAAAACGGTGTCAGAACGAAATTGGTTTGCGAATTCCGTTGGAGTTACAATGCTTCGCATAGAGCCCGGATCCTTTCGGCAGTTGGCTAAAAGCAACGAAGAACACAAGGAACGAGTTGTTCATATGCAGGAAGCGTTTTGGGTTGCTGATCGTGAGGTGTCCGTTGGTAAGTTCCAACAATTCATGGATGATGTGAGCTACGCAGCGTCGGAAAAGCCAGACGACTGGAATGGCATTTATGAGCAAACTAGTCCGTCTGCCGACCATCCGGTGCAACAGGTAAATTGGTATGATGCCATTAGATACTGCAATTGGCTCAGTCAACGAGAAGGATTGAAACCTTGTTATGAACGAACAGGCGAACAGGTACAAGACCAACTAAACAATAAGAAGGTCTACTCTTCATGGCGAATTCTGACCGACGGTACTGGTTACCGACTGTTGCGGGAGGTGGAGTGGGAATACGCTTGTAGGGCAGGGACTCAAACGGATTTTTCGAATGGTGACGACGAAGAGCTGTCGACTAGCTACTCTCAGTATTTTCCATCAAAAGCAACAGAAGTGTGTGGTCGAAAACTCCCTAACGCCTGGGGGTTACATGATACCCATGGGAATGTTTCGGAATGGTGTCAGGAGGTAACCGGTGGGCAGAACCGGGTGTACCGGGGAGGCAGCTGGTACCTCCATGGCATTTATTGTCGTTCGGCGGATCGTTACGGGGCTGTCCCGTCGTATCGAAGTCCTAATCTGGGTTTCCGAATTGCCCTGGGGCCGTTTAGTCAGTCGCCGTCCGTATCCACAGCATTGGGTAGCTTTCCCTTGAACCCTACGGCAACGGAATTTAAGGATATCATTTTAAGTGAATTAAAGAACAAAAACCCCATGGTTCTATGGGACGCACTTCCGGAAAGAAAACAAAGGCAAGTTGAGGAACTCGTGAGGCTCGCTTCAACGCGCATTGAACAACGAACAATTGATTTGGTTAAGCGATTTCGCAAAACTGTGCTCAGCACTCTTGAAAACAAAAAGCAATTTGTCCTGAATAATAAAGTCCTTCGTATACCTCCAGCGTATAGACCGATCATTGGGCATTCGTATGATTCATTCGTGGGACTTGTCGAGGCCATGGTTCCAATTGACTCATTTGAGGTCAAAAGTCTTCAGGAAACGGGCTTAAGAGAACTTGTCGGCAAGTACGTTGGGGATTTCGTCGCGAGATCAGTCGCGTTGGAAAGCCTAGTCCCTGCGGATAGCACACTCCAATCATATAATAACCCAATTCCTGAAGATGTTCAGATTGAGAATATTTCAGTAAACGAAGTAATGGTCACATTGATTCGGGAAGGCTATCCGCATAGAGCGTATAAATTTGTATTGTCGGAAGGACGATGGCTGCCAGTCGAGTTGTTGGAATCTTTTGATGAAATAATGGCACAGGCGACTGAGTTTTTCCAATCAACAGACGCCAAAGCAATCCAAGGAACGGTATCACAAAATATACTTTTGGCTAACATATTTTTTGTCATTCCATTGTCGACTGCAGAGACGCAGGAGGAATTCGATGAAAGGCTGCAAGTAATTTTGAGCATGGCGCAATCAGTTGCAGGGCAATGGATGCCTGGAGGCCCAGGAGCGCATCCAGCCCCGCAACCTTCCAAGATATTCTGAAGTAAAGTGTTCGCGTTTTCGACACGCCAATCGTAAGCGTACGGGTGGCGGTTAGGTTTTGATCCGGCGCGGCTTAGGATCGTGGGGTAAGTTTTTGCGTTCGCCCAACAATTTTCTAGCCATGCAAGGATTACAAACCTATGTCCCGTTCCATCGACATCAACGCTCAATTATGGACCAAAAGGCTTCGCGAGTGCGATGCCCCATCGCTCTCCGTCGACCAGTTCTGTAAGTCCGTCGGCTGTTCTAGCCCAACTTTCTATCTGTGGAGACGCAAGCTAGCAGCTGACGCCAGCCCAGCTAAATCAACTCGGCCTTCTCCGGTCTCGCTACCCGGTCTCGCTACCATGCAGCGTCTAAAGACATTCTAAACATTTGCGTACGAGAATTCATCAAGCCGGCAATGGCCGACCAGTTATCGTTAATGCCATTTCTTAATCCTCTCCCACATCCTCCTCTGCACCCTCCAATTTGTTTCCGTAGTTAGTGGCAGTAGTAACCTCTCATGTATCGCCGCCTTCCCCTGGATCACTTCTTGCAAGTACAGCAACTCCTGCTGAATATCTGGAGCTAGGAGCAGCATGCCTCCCGTCTCAGTCCAAACTGTGGCTACGACAGACGCTAGGTTGCTGGCTAGTCCGATCCTGCAGGAGTACGACGCTTCCACAATGGATGAACTAGCCATGATTCCAGCCTCAGTCCAACCTGTGGAAATCGTCACTGCTAGGTTGCTGGCTAGGCCGATCCTGCAGGAGTACGACGCTTCCACAGTTGGGTTAGCCGTGCATCCTGGCAACCAAATCGAGAATCTCACCGGCAGCTAAAGTGGGAATCCAGTAGCATGCGGGAGGAATCGGACAGATTATCAGGCACCAGGCCATTCGACGCGAATGGTTCGCAGCATATCATCCGGAACTCAGGAAGATCAGCAAGCCAAGCTGAAAACCGGCAATGACCATCGTAATGGTCAAGCCCAGGCGAGGATTCTTGCGGTACATGACCAAGAGACAAGCGCAGACTAATACCGTACCGAAGAACTTTAGCAGCAGAAATAGCCACACCCGTCCATTGGCGAGAACCAACAATACTTTGCCTGTTGGGTTTAGCTCGTGTTCACCGATCACATCGCGACAGAAGAACAGCAGATAAGCATCGACGACTGATACGAAAATTACGAACCACCATGAAACGGAAAATATAGATGACGATTTATTGGGCCTGAGAATGTTCATCAAAGTGAAAGTACGATTTGTCGCTCAAGCGTGTAGTTGTTAAGGTTCCATACTCGCAATAAGGTGTCAAAGCCCCAAGAAAAAAATTGGTCATCATTCAAGAATTCGCATCCAGTCACCATGGTTGGTTGCGTCTCGAATTGGCTGCGCATGGCCTTTCGATTAAGATCCCACGCTACCAATCGACGATTAGCGAGATCCGATGTTATCAACAATTTGGAATCGGGAGAAAAACACACGACACTCGATGTGCCTGTACACAATCCAGGAATCGTACAGTGTTGCCATGGCCCCTGACCGAGAGGTCGCTCGAGCAGCACCACATCGCCGCTATCCTCCACACCCAACATAAATTTGTTGTTAGGGCTAATCGCCAACCTCACTAATCGCCATCCAAACTTGTCGAATAAGGGGCGTGATTCTCCATTCCGAAGGTTTACTTCGAAGAGATCGGTCTGTTGTTTCGACGATTTGGATGTTCGGCCGAAAACCGCTTGATCGGAAGCCGGAGAAATCGCGAAGCAAACGATCTCCTCATCTACGAGCGACCAACGCGGTGACGGAACAGCTTCAACTTGCAAATCGATGTTCCACGTCGTCAGCCCCCTGTTGCTATGCACGACGAGCGACAATCCGTCTTCTGTGCAATCCATCCTCCTGAAAAAAAGAGCTTGCAATTTTCCCGGAAACGCGTGTGCCTCTTAGTCTGACTGCAAGTTCACGAAGTGCAGCCCACCTCGGGCGTCTCCAACAAACAGCCGCCCGCTGTTTGCTTCGAGGGTGGCACACTGCGGCCCCAGATTCTCGCAAACCGCGCGAGCATTTGGAGCTATCGCCGTTACACCACACGTTACGAGGCGGGTCGCGTGTATCGCATCCGCTTCCCACATATTGATGGAGGCAATAACTGAATAGATCGACTTCCCGTCCGCTGCTGGTGCACAAAATAGGATTCTTTCCGCTGGCTTGGCCCGAACGCGATCTATTTCTCTAGGCAAGAATACAATACCGACGACCAAAGCACAAATTATCGTTGCAAGCATGGACTCGACGAATGCCCTTCGCCAATGCAATCGCGTTGAAGCCAGCAAATGAGGAGTATGCATGTTTAGGCTCGTATGTTCATCTGTGACAACCAATAACGAAACAAACTAATGGTCCATAATGCAGATCATTCCATTTGCCTCTAATCAATTAGGCGCAATTTCCGCTCGATTTGTGTCATCCAACGAAAGAAATTCGACTTTTTGATTTTCGAGGAGTTGCGGAAATCCGCTGGACTATTCAAGCAATAATCGCGTAAACGAAGCCAATCATCAAAATTCGCTCCTCAAAACCAACAACCGACAACTCCAAGGCTTTTGAGACATAGATAAATTTTGGCCCTGCCAGTGGATCGAGATTGAGTAAACTAATACGCAGTCGATCGCAAAGATTGCTCTCGTGAGATCAGGTTTTCAACTGGTTGAAGTCTGACGAAGCCATAACGAAAAACGAACATCATGCCTGACGTAACACAACTCATGATGCGAATTGAATCCGGCGACGCGCGAGCGGTTGGCGAGCTTTTCCCGGTCGTGTACGATGAACTGCGTCGCATGGCGCGTCGGCAACTATCAAAGGAGAGTCCGGGACAAACGCTCCAAGCGACCGGGCTTGTCCATGAAGCATATGTTCGATTGGTAGGCGCCGATCCACAAAAGAAATTCTCGGGCCGGGCTGGATTCTTCGCCGCCGCTTCAGAGGCCATGCGTCATATACTGGTCGACGCGGCCAGAAGAAAGCTGGCACAAAAAAGAGGCGGCGGTAACGCGAAACAGGATGTCGACGTAGAATCACTTGTCGTTTCGCGTCCCGAAGAAATTTTTGCAGTGCAAGAAGCCCTTGATGCATTGGCAGCGCACGATCCTCAATGCGCCGAGATCGTTAGGCTCCACTATTTCGGCGGATTCAGCCTGAGTGAGATCTCTGAAATTCTCGAAATTTCACGCGCCACCGCAAATCGTTGGTGAGCCTACGCGAAGACTTGGCTCCGCACTGAAATGGAAAACACACACGAAAAAAGAAAAACGTGAGACAAAACAAGCTGTTTTTGCGCTGGTCTACTGGGGTGAAACCAATCGTGACACACTCCTCGCTGTGTCCGCCGAATCCAATCCGACCGGAATTCAGATGATTGAACGTGATTTTGTACTCGCCGTACTCGAATTGCCCGTCGAGAAACAACTTGAGTTTATTGAAAAACACTGCGGAAACGATAACCAACGAAAGGCTCGGATCGAACAGTTAGTCCGCAACGCGAGCGAGGAGGCGAGCTTCATGTCAAAACCATTTCAATTGTTTATGCCCAAAATCGAAGTGGGGCTGAATCCGCCGGCGTTCTCGGTTGGAATTCAGATCGACCACTACAAGTTGATGGAACAAATAGGTGAAGGTGGCATGGGGGTCGTATATGTTGCTGAACAGACCGAACCCATTCGCCGCAAGGTTGCGATCAAAATTATCAAACCAGGCATGGATAGCAAACAAGTAATCGCAAGATTCGAAGCGGAGCGGCAGGCACTGGCGATGATGGATCACCCAAATATCGCTCGTGTTATTGACGCCGGCACGACAGCACAAGGCTTGCCCTATTTTGTGATGGAACTGGTCCGTGGTCTTCCTATCACGGAATACTGCGACATCGCAAAGCTACCGACTGCGGAAAGGCTGAAATTGTTTGTTTCAGTCTGCAATGCAATTCAACACGCACATCAAAAAGGCATCGTCCATCGTGATATCAAGCCAAACAACGTTATGGTCACCATGCTGGATGGAACACCGGCATTCAAAGTTATCGACTTCGGCGTGGCGAAAGCCCTGCATCAGCAGTTAAGTTGCAACACGATCTACACAGCATTGCACCAAGTCATCGGAACTCCGCTGTATATGAGTCCAGAGCAACTCGAACTGAGTGGACTCGATATCGACACTCGAACGGATATCTATTC
>JANLUJ010000633.1:0-3558 GCA_031363425.1 Pirellula sp. | reverse complement strand
CTTCTCACCCACGATAAGCACGCCACTCTTGGCTACCTTGGTGATTCCCCATTTTTCGAAGACCTCCATTGGTGGTTTGTTTCCTTCCCGATCGTACCACCAAAACGGGATAGCAGGTCGTTCTTTTGTTTCAGGAAATTCAAACTTGATAACCGAGCTTGCCGGGAAGCTGTCGAAATCGTGTCCGCTCGTTTTAGCAACGACGGAAATGGGATCTCGAAGTCCGCATGATGCGAATGGGACGGTCAATTGGTGGCAAGCCATGTCGCCTAGAGCGCCTGTTCCGAAATCCCACCAACCACGAAACTCAAAGCTATGATAATGACCGGGCCAATAATCGCGATCCTTTGCAACTCCGATCCATCTCTTCCAATCGATTCGTTCCAGCTTGCTTATAATTTCTGAGTGTTTCTTCAAAATTATCTCTGGTGCTGCGGCGGGATCTTCTTTGAATGCCTCGGCTGCAAATTTCCCCATATTCATTCGCCGACCTGGAGCTTGGGCCCACACTGGTCGATTGGACCATGCGTAAACTTCCTTAAGTGTTCCAAGCACTCCCGACTTCAATTGAGCAATGGCTTCTCGCGATGAGTCTAACGCGGTTCCCTGGTTGCCCATTTGTGTGCAAACGCCGGTTTCTTTTGCAACCGTGGCCATGAGCCTCGCTTCGTAGATAGTACGAGTCAAAGGCTTTTGAGTATAACAACTTGCGCCCAGCCGCATGGCCGCTAACGTTACTGGACCGTGCATGTGATCGGGAGTACTGATCGTAACAAGGTCGAGGTTCTTGCCGTACTTAGCAAAGAGTTCTCGGAAGTCAGTAAATTTTTCCGCACTCTTAAATCCGGACTCGTTGCCTTTTACGTCCAATCTATCTCGGTCGATATCGCAAATTGCAATGACGTTTCCAAACATGGCTGCGTGCGTCGAGTCACCACCTCCTTTGCCACCTATACCGATGCAAGCAACGTTGAGCTTTTCATTCGGGGATGTGCTAAGCGCAGTTCGATTGCCAGCGGCAACAAAGTATCCGGCACTCACAGCAGACGTGTTTTGAAGAAATTGGCGGCGGGTTGGTCTTGACATAGATTTGTCCCATCAATGGAGGCGAAAATGGAGGAAGGTATGAGTCAGTTCAACGAACGCCGCGTCTACGAAAGCGGCGCAACATGGTGACACACGACGGTTTTTGTGGGCGGACCTCGGTGATCTATAAAAAAAACACCGTTACAAGGCGATTGGGTCTGACTAGGCCCCTTTCGAATTGCGGTCCCAGTATACTGGCCCGCAACGAGCCAAGCAACAACTGGTTGCTTCTTCCATAAGATCAGTGGTAGCATGGCCCCCTGGGCCGTGTGCCCTGGCCCGTGTGCACCGGGCCGTGTGGTGCTCGGGCAAGTGTCCCACGCTAAGACGTGTGAACTCGGGCCAGTGGCCCAAGCTACTTAAAGGCAAAAGTATCCTGAACAAAGTTTAAGATGCCTGATCCGTAAGTTCCGTAAGTATTGTCGGTATTGCCGAATTTTCTGATTTCTCAAATGGAAGCAAAAATGCTATGCCAACTTGGCAATGTCTAAAAAAAGCCAACTCATGGTTTTATTCCAATAGATTTCCAGCCGAAAGAAACGTTTGCGAAACGTCGCAAGCAAATCGCTTTTTTGTCGTGACTCAATAAGGTGTACGGATTTTAATTCGTACAAAGACCATGTGGCGAGCATTCTTTTGTGCGGTGGGAATTGTCCTGATCATCATGGGGATCGAGTGCCTTTTGATCGATAGTGCCGTATTGGTAGCTGGTGTCCTCGATGATCCGATACCACAGATACAGCAGCAAACCGGTGGACTCTTTTCGCCTCCTGTTCAAACAACCGTAGACAGGGTTTTTCGACCTTCGGAATGGTTTCCGTGGTCATTGCTTGCAAGCGGTGCAATTGTATTGCTTTATTCAATTTCTCTTCGAAGAAATGGTGTGTAGAGAAAATGTGGCTCGGTGGTCCCCCACCGAGTGCGCTAGGACGACGGAGAACTCCAGGGCGAATTACGGACGAGACGGCCGTACGGCCCTCGCGCACGCTACATTCTCGCATTTCTCACATCGTCGTGTAGGGTGCTTCCTCGCCGCGTAATTGCGAAAGTGCATTTCCTGCGGCTCGTTGTTCTGCATCCTTTTTGTTTCGTCCCCAGGCTGGAGCAAATCTGCGGCCTGTAATTTCAGCTGCGATCTGAAAGTGTTTGCTATGATCTGGCCCACACTCGTCAACCAAGCGATAAACCGGCGTCCCTTTGAGATCTCGCTGTGCAAGCTGCTGTAGAAGCGATTTGTAGTTTCCTCCGCTATGGCCATCAGCCGCCGAACGGATTTCGGGTTCCATATGCTCCAAAATAAACTTGCCGACAACTTCAACGCCGCCATCTAGAAAAATGGCGGCTACGATCGATTCAAATACGTCGCTCAACAAGGAGCGGGGCATTCCCGTTCTTAACATCCCTCGCCCAACAATCAAACAACTATCTAAGCCAAGATGTCGCGATATCTTCGCGCAAACGCGTCGCGAAACGACCACGGACTTGATCTTCGTCAGCTCTCCTTCGAGATATTCAGGATAGGAGCGAAAAAGCCTTTCGCAGATGATCATCCCTAAAATGGAGTCCCCCAAAAACTCCATCCTTTCGTTCGATTCTGTACGGGTCGACGCAACGCTGGAATGCGTCAGTGCGGACAAAAGAATCGTTGGATCTTTAAAACGATATCCAATGATGGATTGGCAATGCTCTACCTTGTCTTCCACGCTGAGAGAGTCGTCGGGTGGAATTAGATCATTCATAGCCGTTAGATAAGGTCCAAATCACATCGGTTAGGAGGTTGGGTATATTCAGTTATCGCAGGTTGTGGCACGAAAGACTAGCCCGTCCAATAAATTCCAAGAAAACGTAGAAGTCAGAATGAACGATGCCTGAGTTGGAGTCCGAATTGTGTAGGGAATGGAGTCCGTCGATCCCCCCGGCGCGCCGAACCCTAGCAACGTCACTAGACTTGTCGATGATGCAGCCAATCCTCGTAGCAACCATTGTATTTACGGCCGCGCTATGCGTCTTGTTGCTCAAAGCCGGATATGCGCTCCTTTCTGATGTTTTGCAAAATCGTTCTTCAATCAAACGGCATCTAGCCTCCGGAAATTCCGCTGGTAACGAAATTCGCGGAAGACTCAAACAAACGTACGCGAATCTGTCGTTAAGTCGTAGGCAATCGCGTTGGCGAGTGGTAATGGTCGTCAAAGTCGTTCAGGAATCCGAAGATGTCCGCTCCTTTTACCTCGTGGATAAAGACTACGAGCCCTTGCCTGCCGCGTTACCCGGCCAGCATATTTTGGTGCAATGCACTAGAAACCCAGGCGATCATGGCGATTGCAGATGCTATACGCTATCGGACGACACCGCAGCTGGCCACTGGCGCATTACCGTCAAGAAAAATTCCGTTCGACCGGAAAGCTTGAGCCGATGGCTCCATGAGGAAATATCCGCTGGCGATAGACTTAAAGTCAAAGGGCCGTCCGGTTC
>JANLUJ010000628.1:0-4016 GCA_031363425.1 Pirellula sp. | reverse complement strand
CCAATTGGTCAACTTGTTCAAATCGCAACTGTTTGTCCATGATTCGATCTCCTAGAATTGGTTCCGTCGAGCGAAGTTGCTACGCCCTTATTATCTGCATCGATACCAAAAATGGAAACAACGGGTATCGGTGAACAATGCTGCTACTACATCTTGTGCAAGCATTTCACGGATCAAACTAGATTCATAAAGCTAAGCCGGTCACACCCAATCGCTACTCGATCGTGTACCTGACAGTAAGGCCAAGAATTTGTTGCAACTGGTTCAGGTTGTCGAGCCTCACATCGCCCGGTGGGATTGCGGGCTCCCAATCCGATTGAAATACTGTATTCGAGTTAGATGGATAGCCGTTCGAAGAGAAGGCGTTATATACGACAGGCGTTGCAGAGTAGCTACTTACCTGTTGCAGTCGCGTGTTTAGTTGTAGGTTCACACTTGCCATTTTCCCTAGCTTCATGTTGCCGGCGACTGCAATTTGAGTAGCGAGTTTCTGAGCCGTTTGAAACGCTGATTTCAAAGCCACGTTGTAGTCGTGCTCGGGCACAGATCCCACGTAAAATACTCGGGGGGCCGGTATTGGAGTAGCGAAGATGCTCCTAGCATCGCCATTTCGAATGTCGATTTTGGTTATTTCAAAGATCTCATCTTCCTGTTCTACAGTGAACTTATGAAAAAGATCTTTGCCATCGAGATTCCGCTTAGCGATGGCAGCTTGCAAACGAGGTTTCAACGAAGCGATTTCAGCCGGCATTTTGCCATCAAGATTCCAATCGGCTGAAACGTAAGACGATGCTACCGCAATCGAGGGAAGCGCTTTGGCTGGATCTCGCTGCATTGGATTCGGAGCAGCACGAAAGTTGGCGACCATTGGCGCCGCGGCAATTTGAATACCTTGGACAATTCGCTGCGGAGGAATCGCCGCTTGAGCGGGAACGGCAAGAAAGGCATTGGGTGGCTCCATTGCGTTCATCCAAACATTTGCAGCCGGGTTTGTCGTGCTTGCCACCATGGACTGCATCGCGTTGGACGGATTCGTTTCCATTTCTGCAAATTCAATCGTATCGGGATTGGCTCCAAGTTCGATCAACACATCGCGGATCGACTTCATGTGACCAGCCAATCTTTCAATTGCTTTCTCTCCGGTTGCCTCCTCCGCTTTGAACGGGAAAACAATGCGGAGGATTTTCGGTTTGGCTTTAACGGGCATTGACACTTTTATTGTCAATCCATCGCTGCGCTCCCCGGTCGCGAGTTGCGATGGCAGGGAGCCGACGGTTTGTGCAAAGGTGGCAGTCGACAGAAACAAAAAAAGACTCAAGACCGAGGAGATTGCGGCCGGTAACTTCGTAAGCATGGTTTACTAATTCCCTACTAAGGTTTTCGATCCAAAACGAATCCATTAGCTTAATAGAATTAGCTGTCCCATCATAGTGTCGCTAAATGCTGGCTAACCTGCTTGATTGTGAAGCTTTAGGTCGCGGGCGACACGGACTCTTTTGAATAATGAACACCGAACAAGGAATGTCGATTAGCGAAGTGAAGTTTGATTTCATTCGAAATTCGAGATTCCTTGTTGGATATTCGATATTGATTTCGATACGGCAATTTAAAGTGAGTGCCATTGGACGCTAGCCGCTGGTCCCCCAAATACAATGTGTTTGGCGAAGGTCGATGCTTCAACTATTTCTCTGTACGTCCAACATACCTTGGACGGGAATTCTTAGTCTCGCGTGATTCGTTTGGCAGATTGGAACGGAGCTCAATTCCAAGTTCTCGCAAGATTGTGTCTGAACTCGCGATCTCCGCGGTCGTCCTACGACGATTGTTTTCAAGCACAACGATTTTTTGATCGATTCCATGCAATTCAACGCCTCGCGGACCGTCAAACAAATTGGACCGACAGACATTTCCCTTGGGAACAGCCGGCTCGTCTTCAAAGAGGTTTAGTAGTTCAGGGTATCGCTGCCCAAGGATCGGAGCTTCCGCCAAAACCGTTCTAAAAAGTTCTGAGATGCGGCTGCCTTCGCCGTCGATTTGGTCGCGAGCCCATGACAACCCTCGGGCGTCTACTTGGATCGGTGCGATCGAATTCTGGATCACATTGTTCTCGATGCGATTGTCGCGTCCGCCACCAATCGCGATACCTCGAATCGTATTCTGCAGAAGATTGCTATCCACGAGAGTGCCGCTTGCAAAATCGTCAAGGTAGATCCCGACGACTCCCGTCTTGCTGAATCCGCCCAAGTCGTGAATGTAATTTTTACGAATGACGTTTCCGCGATACGTTGGGTCAAACGACAAATGAATCGCCGCGGAGTCCTCCGTCTCGGAACATACATGAGCGATCTCATTGTGCTCAATGAGGTGTTCATTTCCAAATAGGGCAATCGCTACATCCGGTCCGTGGTGGATATGATTGGTTGAGATATTGACGCCCACTCCATAGATTGCAACTGCAGCTCGGCCAGCCAAGTAGTTTTGACAAAAATCATAGATATGACAATTTTCCACGGTGTGATCGCAAGGCTCAAGAGTGTTTCGATCACCGCCTTCAATACGAACCGCACTTGACCCGGTACACGAAATATCGCAATCGACGATGCGATGTCGACTGCCACCAAAGACGTGCACGGCAACTGTGCCCGCTTGACTGAGCGAGCAGCTTTTTAAATGAACATCGCAACCTCCGACAATTTCGACATTCATCGATCGAGCCGACTCGAATCGAAATCCTTCAAAGGTTACATACTCTGTGTCGTAAATCGACAGGATCGTATCTAGAACAGATCCTGATGGTGCCGGCATGTCTTCGATGGGCCAATACAATACCAGTCCTGAAGTTTCGTCCAGGTACCATTCACCCGGACTATCCAATTCGCCAATCAAGTTGCTCAAACGATATCGCGCTCCCTCGCGGACTTGTTTGGGGCGTAGAGCTTCCGTTGAACTTAGCGACACGGACTTCGATCCCAAATCGAAAGCGATTGGTTCAAAGGAACTATCCCAGTCTTTTGCCCAAAAGCCCACGGCCCACGCGTCTCTCTGGTCTTGTGAACGTATTTCGCGGTCCAACTTCCAACTTATCGGGCCATGCGCTTTCGCAATTGCCCAGCCCTGATTTGGCCACCCGGCTCTCGGTAGTCGTTGTTGTGAGACAAACAATTCCAGCGGAGCGGAGTTCATTTGCTGATGAAGGCGTCGCGATCGCAATGTACCCGGTTCAATGCCTAGTGCAACGAGGTCAGTGAAAACAACATGATCACGAGCAATCGATGGAAGTCGGTCCAGCAAATCCGGTCGCGTTAAATGGTGCCAATCGGTGAATTCAACGCCACCGGTTATCAGAACATCGCCCCCTATGGCACGATAGACAATCGGAGCTTCTTTTGTCCCCGAATCTTCGGCTGTAAATTGAAGAGTCGATGATGGAACGTAAGTCCCCGTATGCACGAAAACTTCGATCTGACCATTATCCGTGGCGCCCGCTTTTTGGAGTTCCCGAATTTGGTCACGTGCTTGCTCAATGGATAGAAAGGGATCGACCTCGCTGCCGGTAGCAGGTACTCGACCATTGGGGGATACATGGAAAGCGAGTTGTCCGTCAGGCAATGGGCTGGCCGTTGCAAGCAACAATAGTACGACGAAGCTCCGAAACATAGTCAACCATGAAGCAAAAAAGGCTCAACGATTTCAACCACGCGTTGCTTTTTCGCGACAGGTTGAATAATCGCAACATCCGGAATTGGGTTGCAATGAACCTTAGCTTTTATTTTGCCCCAGTTTTCTTTCGCTCGTATTTAATTGAAAATTTGCGATATTTCTGGTTGCCGTGTCTAATTTCATCGTCCGTCGATATAACTGTGTCTCTCAACTGTTCCCGCCCCACACGGAAATCAACCCATGGCACAAGAGTTGCAATGACTGATCTCATCTCTTAGTTTCAATCAACCTCAAAACCGGAGCCAAACTCATGTTGAAAATCTTAGCTGTTGCGATTGCAGGTATCCTGTTGGTCG
>JANLUJ010000624.1:0-1458 GCA_031363425.1 Pirellula sp. | reverse complement strand
GTTGAAGATCTTTGAAATGATCGACAACGTCGCTGATTCGCGAGCGTCCATACTCATCACTGGAGAGAACGGTACGGGGAAAAGCATGATCGCTCGAGCCATTCACAAGAAGTCCTCGCGACGCAAGGCGCCATTTGTTGAAGTAGCATGTGGCGCCCTGCCTGATACCCTACTTGAAAGCGAATTGTTTGGCCATATGGCTGGCTCCTTTACCGGCGCCACCCACAACAAAGTCGGAAAGTTCCAACTTTCTGACAAGGGCACAATCTTTTTGGACGAAATCGGAACGGCAAGCCAAGCGCTGCAAGTCAAGTTGTTGCGGGTGCTCCAGGAATTGCAATTCGAACCGCTCGGAGGGACCGAAACCATCTCGGTCGACACGCGAACCATTTTAGCCACGAACGAAAATCTGGACTCTGCGGTGGCTGAGGGACGATTTCGACAGGACTTGTTTTACCGTGTCAATGTCATTCATATTGAACTCCCTGCTCTGCGCGAACGTCCCGACGATATCCCGTTGCTTGCCGAACACTTCTTGCTCAACGCGTCGAAGGAATTCGCAAGGGATGTTGACGGCTTTACGACCAACGCAATGAATAGGATGCTGGCCCACGCATGGCCAGGCAATATTCGAGAACTTGAAAACGTCATCCAGCGTGCCGTCTTGCTAACGAAGTCTCGCAGTATTGATTGCGATGCACTCCCGAGATCGCTCCAAAGTGCAACAAGCCTAAACGGACCAACAATGTCCGGTAACTCAGAAACCCCGAAATCTTTGCAATCGTCGCACGGCCACAAATCAGTTGCTGTTGTCAATGTTGCCTCACCGGTGACCCGGAACCTAAGCGAAGCACTTGAGGGACCCGAGCGAAGTATCATATTGGAGGTACTCAAAGCCAATGATTGGAACCGAAACGTTACGGCTGACCAGTTGGGCATCAACCGAACGACGCTTTACAAGAAAATGAAAAAACTGGGCATTGAATCAATAGCTCAATAGCTCAAAAGATTGCCTATCGTAGGTCAGTCTTGCCGAGTAAGCCGAGAGTGACTTTGCGCTGCCAACGTTGCGTCCAAGCTCTTCCCATGGCCCAGTGGGGCCTTGCTAAATTACGCTGTCACGGCCCAGGGGGCCATGCTACGTCATGCTGTCGCATGGCTCGGGGGTTCCCGGTTTCCATTTCAACTCGAATTACTCGGTCACGTCCCTGACGGGCACTCGAACTTGTCGCTAGAATTTTCGTCTTTCGCAAAGCTGTTTTTCTTTGGTAGCTCTATTTCTTTCGAGGACGAGCATGGACGATGCAGGGGTAGTGATCGCGGTTGACTTGGGCGCTTCGAGCGGAAAAGCTTTTTCCCAGATACGCCGCCGCTCGGCTGCGCTGGGAAAAGGGAAGTTCACGATGAAACGCAAGCGGCGCATAAAAGCCTGATCGAGCGCGCCTTTCATGTTGGTCG
>JANLUJ010000615.1:0-5850 GCA_031363425.1 Pirellula sp. | reverse complement strand
TAGACAACGAGAAACTTGGCGCTGACGATATCCCAGATCTCCTGGCGATCAACTTTTCGTCAAATGATTATATTGGCCATGCGTTTGGCCCAATGAGTTTCGAAGTCGAGGATATGACGTACCGTACAGACCGACAGTTGGCCCTCTTCACGAAGTATCTGGATGAAAAGGTCGGTGTCGGCCGTTGGACATTGGCAATCACTTCAGACCACGGCGTTGCACCGATTCCTGAGTTGATAGCAAAGCAACCGCAATCAGGAATGCAGATACCAAGTGCAAAGCGCAATCCTCTTGGCGAATTGAAGATAGTGAGAGAACGCCTTGATGCGATGATTCGAAAAGAGCTACAACTCGGTTCGGCTACGCCGGAGGAGTCAGAAAAAGTCATACTCGACTTAGACTCGAATCAGGTGTATTTAAATCATGAGCACTCCAAGATGCGCGGGCAATTGCTGGTCGCCGCCCAACGCATCGTTCGGGATTGGCTTCTTGCACAGCCTTATGTTGCGGGCGCAGCCACTCGAGAAGAGCTTCTTGGCGGTGGAAACGCCCGGCTCATGCAGCAATTGCGACTTAGCTTCCACCCCGGTCGAAGCGGAGATGTCTTGTTCGTCTATACCCCATACTCTATTCCTGGGAGCACGGCCGTAAACGCTAAATCCAAGGGAACTACGCATGGCAGCCCTTGGCATTACGATACGAATGTACCTCTGCTACTTCTCGGCAATGGGATAGCTCCTGGGCGATACGAGCGTCGCGTCAGCCCGGCTCAACTCGCTCCGACCGTTTCTCGCCTCTTAGGGATCAATTCTCCCGGTGGATGCGTTGAGAGTGCCCTGAATGAGGCAATTATCGCTGTACGGAAGTTTTGATTGCATTCTCGAACTGCCTTGGTTTTGGGCGCCTCTGAAGCTCAAAGATTCGGAAAGTTAGCTGGCTTTCCGCTTTGGATAGATCGCCGGCTTGACACGCGCGAGGATATCAACGACTAATACAGCATGATTGCGAATATGTTGCGGATTCGCGATAAGCTCCCCTAACTTCAGTTTGGACTGAGACTCTGAATGGCTAAGCACCCATCCTTCTGGAACCGTTTAAGTGTCTTCTCATGGTTGAGGTCAAAGCAGGATTCGCGCCCTCGAAAAGAACGCAAGCGTATTCGCGTCGCTAGGCGAGTCCCATTTGAATCGTTGGAAGAACGCGACCTGCTGACTGTGGTGGTGAATTTGACCACGACTAGCATTTTTCCAGATGTGCCAGCAATCATTATTCATGGTTCTGGCTTTGATCCTATCGTTTCGAATAACACAGTGGCCTTCAATGACGGGGCGACAGGCACGGTCACGTCTGCAACGGACACTCAACTGACGGTCGAGTTTGCTACCCCCCCAATCGAAGCCGGAATTCTAACCGCTATCGTGACCACGGCTACAGAGAATAGCGGACCGGCGGTTCAAGTAGCAACCGTCGTGCCCGTCGTGACAGCTAGCGCGGGAAACTTGCCTGCCAACGCAACGGCGCTAACGATCGGCGGCTCAGGTTTTGACACTACCGCTGGAAACAACACGGTTGCATTTAGCAACGGAGCCGTTGGAACGGTAACCGCCGCCACCGGGGAATTGCTTACTGTAACGCTTTCGACTGGTCCTACCGAAGCAGGAACGCTGTCCGTGGTAGTCACGACCAACAGCGTTTCCAGCGGCGCGGCGGTCCAGGTAGCGACGGTCTTACCAGTGGTCATAAGTAGCACCGCATCTCTCGCCGCCAATGCGACGACGATAACCATTGCGGGATTTGGCTTCAGTACGACAGCCGCAAACAATACCGTCGACTTCGATGGCAAAGCGACCGGAACAGTGACGTCGGCTACCGCGACATCGCTCACCGTATCCTTGTCAACACCTCCCAAAGTGGCTGGCGACTTGTTCGCGCTCGTTACGACCAATGGCGTCAGCGACGCTGGACCAGTTCAGGTGGCAACGGTAAAGCCCGTCGTTTCAATCGCAACCTCAAACGTACTAGCCAACGCCACGACGATGACGATCAACGGCTTTGGATTCGACAAAATCGCCGGAAACAATTCCGTTGTTTTTAACTATGGAGCCGTGGGGACGGTCACTGCCTCAACTGCCAATACACTCAGTGTATCCTTCACCACAAAGCCAACCAGTGCCGGAAGCTTAACTGTTGTGGTTACCACAAACGCTGTAAGTAGTGGAACGGTAGTACAAGTTGCCACCGTCATTCCAGTCATTGCGAGTCGAACGGTCAACTTGGCGGCCAATGCTGCCACCGTTACGATCAACGGATTTGGCTTTGATACAACCCCCGGCAATAACACTCTGGTTTTTAACAACAGCGCAGTTGGAACTGTGACGACCGCCACGGCCACCACATTGACTGTGAGCTTTTCTACCAAGCCAACCTCGGCCGGAAGTCTGACTGCGATCGTCACTACCAACAGCGCAATCAGTGGATCAGCCGTTCAAGTCGCAACAGTAACGCCGGTGGTAACCGCCAGTACATCCAACTTGGCCGCGAACGCCACGACGGCTACCATCATCGGTTTCGGTTTTGATATCACTGCCGGAAACAATACCGTTACCTTTAACAATGGGGCTATCGGAACCGTTTCCACAGCGACAGCAAACATGCTGACAGTAACATTTTCGACGAAGCCAACGACGGCTGGAAGTTTAACGGCAATCGTAACGACCAACAGCGTAGGAAGTGGATCAGCCGCACAGATAGCGACCGTTACGCCCGTTGTTACTAGCAGCACAAACAATCTTGCGGCCAACGCTACAAACCTTAACATTCGCGGCTTCGGTTTTAGCGCTGCACTTGCAAACAATGTCGTTGTATTCAATAACGGAGCGGTCGGATCGGTCACAGCCGCATCGCCCACATCGCTGACGATCAGCTTTTCGACCAAACCAACCACCGCCGGAAATTTGACTGCCATCATCACGACCAACGGTGCTAACAGCGGTTCTGCTTTGCAGGTGGCTACCGTCATTCCCTATGTTACGAGTGCGACGTCCAACTTATTCGCGGATGCAACCACGCTGACGATCAACGGTTTTGGCTTCGATACTACTGTCGGTAATAATACGGTAGTATTGGACGGCGACGCAGTAGGCACGGTGACAACCGCATCCGCAACGTCCTTAATCGTTACGTTAACCACGAGGCCCACAACCGCGGGAAATCTTACCGCGATGGTGACTACCAATAGTTTGTCTAACGGCGCGGCGGTGCAAGTTGCAACAGTGACACCCGTAGTAATAGGCACAACATCCAACTTCGTGGCTGCCAATGCAAACTTTCTTACGATCGACGGCTTTGGATTCGATACAACTCCGGGTAACAATCTCGTCACGTTTGATGATGGGGTGATACGAAGTGTTACGGCTGCAACCTCGTCTCAGTTGACGATCTCATTGACGGGCAACACGACCTCCGCTGGCGCACTGTCGGCAGTTGTCTTGACCAATGGTGTTGCAAGCGGATCGCCAATTCAAGTGGCTACCGTCATTCCGGTCGTGACCAGTAGCACAGCAAGTCTTGCAGCCAATGCTAGTACGTTGGTGATTCACGGCTTTGGATTCGATACGACCGCTGGCGACAATACTGTTTCATTCAACGATGGAGCGGTTGGAATAGTGACGGCTGCTACCCCAACGACTTTGACCGTCACCTTCTCTACCGATCCGGCGGTTGCAGGAACGCTAACCGCGGTCGTCACGACTGACTTGCTTGATAGTGGCCCGGCGATGCAGGTAGCCAATGTTACGCCTGTGGTGACATCGAATGCCTCAAGCATCATTGCGGCCAACGCAACTTCGGTTACGATCGCTGGCTATGGATTTGACAGCACCATTGGGAACAATACAGTCACTCTGGATGGTGGTGCGATTGGTACAATCATTGCATCGAGCACTACATCACTGACCGTTTCGTTTTCGACAAAGCCAACCAAGGCTGGATTGCTTAACGCGACAGTCACGACGAATACTCTTAGCAGTGGTTCTGCCGTACCTGTAGCAGCAGTCGCGCCCGTGGTTTTAGCAAACTCGGCTTCTATCCAGGCAGCGAATGCGAGTACAGTGGTCATAGTTGGTGTCGGTTTTGACACGACAGCCGCCAATAACACAGTTGTCTTTGATTCAGGTGCTGTTGGCACAGTCTCTGCCGCGACGTCATCGGCCCTAACCGTCTTGCTAACTACCAAGCCGCCTGCAGGCGGCTTGTTTGCCGCCGTAAATACCAATGGCATTGGCAACGGATCAACGGTTCAGGTCGCAACCGTCAGACCAATTGTCACCAGCAGCGCTATCAGCGTCGCGGCAGATGCAGCCACCATTACGATCGCAGGGTTCGGTTTTGATACAACCGGAAGCAACAATACCGTCAGCTTTAACAATGGTGCTGTCGGCACAGTTACTGCTGCGACATCGAACGAATTAACAGTAACCTTTTCGACCAAACCCATTTCGGCGGGTAGTCTCAATGCGATTGTTACCGCCAACGGCGTTAGCAGTGGAACTGCGATTCAAATAGGTACGGTTGTGCCAGTGGTCACAAGCGGCATCGCAAATCTTTTGCCCAACGCGAGCAGTCTGTCTATCGATGGATTCGGTTTTGATTCCATTGCTACACGCAATACGGTTACCTTCAACAATGGTGCAATTGGAACCGTCACTGCTTCTAGCCCGACCACATTGACGGTCGCATTTTCTAAAAAGCCAAGGATAGCCGGTAGCCTTACCGCGGTTGTTACTACGAACAACATCAACAGCGGCTCGGCTGCACAAGTCGCTTCGGTTACGCCACTCGTACTTCCGAATCCCAGTTATCAATTAGGGGCGAATGCGACTAGCCTTAGCATCAATGGTTTAGGGTTTGACACAACGGCAAGCAATAACACGGTTGCATTCGACAATGGCGCTGTCGGCACTGTCACAGCTGCAACCGAGACAAGTTTAACCGTATCCGTTTTAACACCACCGACAGCTGCAGGAGGATTGAATGCGATTGTCACAACGAATAGCTTAAGCAGCGGCTCAGCAGTTCGGGTTGCTGTATTCGCGCCGGTGATTACTAGCAGCACGGCCGACTTGGCGGCGACAGCAACGGAACTAACCATCAGTGGATTTGGCTTCGACACAACACCTGGAAATAACACGGTCGTCTTCAGTAATGGAGCTGTCGGAATCGTAACGGCTGCCACGGCAACGCTGTTGACTATTGCTTTTACCACGTTGCCTGCCAACGCAGACGAATTGATGGCGGTGGTTTCGACAAACGGCGTTAGCAGCGGCGAGGCAGTACAAGTTGCCACCGTCAAACCCTTGATAACCAGGAGCACAGCCAGTTTAGATGTCAATGCAACCAGCATCATTGTCAATGGCTTTGGATTCAGCACAACTGCCGAAGATAACACGATTGTCTTCAACAACGGAGCTGCGGGTATCATTACTTCCGCCACAGCCACTGCGCTCACCGTGACGTTCTCGACGAATGCCAACACCGTCGGAAGTTTAACCGCGATCGTGACGACAAATTCGCAATCGAGCGGATCTGCGGTGCAAGTTGCTAATGTCATCCCCGTAGTAAACCTCAACAGCGATAGTTTGACTGCGGATGCAAGTACATTGACTATCGATGGCTTGGGATTCGATGCCACGGCGTCCAATAACGCAGTGGTATTTAACAATGGCGCTATCGGTACAGTGACATCGGCGTCCACCTCTTCGTTAACGGTAACGTTTTCGACAAAGCCAAACTCGGCTGGGGTCTTGACAGCTATTGTGACCACAAACAGCATCTCCAATGGCGCTCCGGTTC
>JANLUJ010000554.1:0-4720 GCA_031363425.1 Pirellula sp. | reverse complement strand
ACCTAGGTCAGCGTCAGCGGGCAACAATGTGGACCTAGGAAAAATTCGGTCAGCTTCCCTTCAACCCAATGTGGACATTGCAGCTGGTCCAATCGACTACCACTGCTAGACGGGTTAGACTGATTCTCGACTATCGAAATCAAATTGGTTGCTAGGCGTTACCCAACTGCCAGCCGCAAAGCAGGAACATTCGAATGAAAAAAACGCCGATCTTTAAGGCAGCGTTTCCGTATCAAGACGACGTGTTGGCACTTCCCGTCACGGATCTAGATGCAGCCTCTGCATGGTATTCCAAGAGTTTCGGAATGGTTGAGGTCGAGAGACATGACCAACCAGTGCCAACATTGATCCTTGAACGCGATGGAACGCGTATCGGTTTCGCGATAAACGGTGGAGATGCGTCTGAGGACGGTGCAGCTGTGCTTGTGTCGGGTATTCATGAACTCAGAAAAGAATTTGAATCCAACGGAGTGAAGATCGGTAACTGGCGACTGGATGAACGAGATGGACGCGAACTACAGGTGTTTTTTGTTGTTGCGCCGGATGGGCTGTGCTACTACTTTCACGAACCGAAGCTCGACATTCAATAGGAGATCGGTTGAACGCCCTGCATTTCCCGATGTCTGACGGCGAAATATTACCATTCCCGATAGCCCAACCACTGTGAACGTTGACGCTGGCTACTCCGCCACTTCCACAAGTAGGACGTAGCCGTAGTCAAGAGCCAGCAATACCACAAGCTAGCCCAACCACTGTGGGCGTTGGCGCTGGCCAATTAGACTACGACCGCTAGATCGGCTAGACTGATGCCATTAGCGGCGGGGTAGCGGGTTTGGCTGAGAGTAGTTATTCCTTTTGATGCGATGCGCTACTGTTGAATCAATTGATAATCGTTTCGTTCTGAGTTTGCGGAATTTTATGACTAAGCCTCTGAAGGAATTCGAATGCTTGGCGACAGACGAGAAACGGAGACTCGTACTCAGCTCAATCGCGAGAGCAAATCCTGGCAGTCCAGTTGGTCCGCACATCAATGGCCGGGTTCCGGACGAAACCAAGGAAAAAAGTCGCTTCGTCTTGCATCAGAAACTTGCGCGATTATTTGGACGTGTGGGCGAGAAGGTCATTGCAACAACTCTGATTGTCCTTGTTGCCACAATACTACGATTTAATTCAAAGCGGTTTGCGATCGCCATCACGGCGTTGATGGGGGTAACCGTAGCGAATTTCTGGTCGCCAGGGTTCAACGAAAAGATTGAATTAACTTCGTTGTGTGCAGTAGTTGCCATTGCGCCGTTCTTGAAAGAAAGGTTCTTCTCTTGGATGGCTGGAAGTACCTCCGCTGCGATTTTGACTACATGGGTGTCCTTCTTGTTGTCTGATTGCCCCGGAAAATTTGGAAATGGTTTTGGATGGAATACGCTTATCATTTTAATAATGGTTTCGTCAATTGTTGGCTTCATTTCCGGAATCCTCACTTGGTTCATAGCCCGCAGTGCTAGGTCCTTCTTGCAACCGAGCAATATTCCGTGCCCACCATTTCAGTACTCTCTGCGGCAGGGAATGATTCAAATCGCGGTAATTGGGGTGCTTCTGGCGATTACAAATATTCGGGTTGGTAATAGGTATTCGAGGTCGGTGTCGGAACTTGAAGCATCGGGTTTTTCGATGTTTTTTGATTGTTGGGGAAATCCCACCACTGTGTGGGCACTGGGTCCTGCGGTATCGGACGCGGATCTCGTTTTGCTTGCGAAAATCCCGACTGTCCGATCTTTGGGATTGGTTGCATCGAGCGTCACAGACAATGGCATTGCGCATCTTTCAATTTTGCCAAATCTGAGATCAGTTCGTTTGCCTACACAGATAACGGACGTTGGAATTGCATCATTGATATCGGCGCGATCACTACGATATGTTGACGCAATGGGATGTCAACTGACGCCCACAGGGTGTCGCAATTTGCTTAAGCTACCACATATCGAGACAATTCGAATTCATCCGAACAAGATAGGTGCCTTGCAAAGCATGTCAGGGTTCGATGGAATTGAAGTAACGACCAGGGTCAGCGACGAGTAATCGCAGTAACCAAGTACTGATATATACACGCCAAAAAACACTGTGGACCTAGGTCAGCGTCAGGGAGCAATGATGTGGACATAGCCGTAGTACCGATTTCCCAAGCTCAAACACTGTGGACGTTGGCGCTGGCCAATTCGACTGGTCTTGCTACCTAGGATAGACTGGTATGGTAGGACGCGGTGAAGCGAGTTACTTGGAACATTTAACCGTCCGATCTGCTTCGATACGATTGGGATCGAACGCTTCTCGTTCGCTGGATCTGACAATTAGGCGATGCTAAATGAATACAAAAAGGCCTCTCGCTATTACCCTGTTGCTGATGGGACTGCTTTCGAATGCTAACGCACAGGAGGAGTCGTCCAAAGCTCAGAATGAAGCGAAGCCGCAGTCTATCGACGAACTGTTGTTGTTCTTTCCCGACAAATATCCGTCCGGAGATTGGACACCAAAGGATTTGCGATTTGAAGATGTTTACTTTGCTGCGGACGACAAAACCCGACTGCATGGCTGGTACTGTCCTTGCGACAATCCGCGTGCCGTGATTTTGCTTGCACATGGTAACGCAGGTCATGTTGCGTCACGCGCTCCATGGCTGCGATACCTACAGTCAAAAGCAAAAGTGTCCATTTTCATTTTCGACTATCGAGGCTACGGTCGCAGCGAAGGTACTCCAACCGTTGACGGCGCTCTCCAAGATGCACGAGCAGCCCGGGCTAAATTGTGCGAGATCGCGTCCATTGCAGACTCCAAAATGTTGCTAATGGGAGAATCGCTTGGAGGTGCAATCGCAGTGCATCTTGCTTCGGAGTCCGCTCCACGCGCCTTGGTTTTGCAAAGTACATTTTCGTCTTTAAGAGATGTAGCGGATGTCCACTTCCCCAAGCTGTCTTGGTTGGTTCCGCCAAGCCGACTGAACTCGCTAAATAAGATTGTAAAATACCATGGTCCATTGCTTCAAAGCCATGGCGACCGAGATCAAACCATTCCGTTCGCGATAGGGGAAAAGCTATTTGGTGCTGCTAACGAACCAAAGACAATGATTGGACGTCCGCCAGCCCAGTATCCTTGTTCCACAATTTTGACGCAGCCGCGCCAGACTTTGTCACTCAACTCGCGACTGTACTGTGCGGCCCGGAATCGTTCGAATTGAACATAGACTGGATAGAGCGGATCGTCCTCGCGCGGCTTTCCAATGCTGGTGTAGATGACTTGCTTGCGATGCTTTTTGCATTGGGCGCTGAACTGCGCCGATAGGTCGATGTCTTGGAACCGACCCCAGCGACTTACATCAAGGCATAGGATGTATGCGAAGTCGGTGCGTTCGGTAACCCATTCTTCCATCATCTCGGTGAAGGCAGGACGATCTTCGCTGTTAAGACCCGACTTGCCTGCATCGGAGAACTCGTGAATTATTTCAACGCCATTCTTATCGGCCCATTCTCGCACTTGGTCCCGTTGAATCGGAATGGAATTCTCTTGCCTGTCTTGCGCCGAATGCCGGTAGTAAGCAATTGCTCGTATTCTCTTGGGCGCATCTGCATTTTCAATCTCATCTGATTCCCACCACTGTTTCATGTTATGCTTCCTTGTGTCGTTGCTCTGACGAACCAGGATCGTCGCTGGTCGTCGACTACGACCACACAGTTACCTCGTGTGCGAGGGAAGCTCAAGCGGATGGTGTGGGAAATTGAGCGAGGTTATCTGGAAGGTCGCGAGTATGATGATTCAGAGATTTGAACCAAACTGTGGACAGTGACGACTTAGGCGCCGATCTTTTCGCCGAGTGCCCCCCTCGAGACAACGCCCTTTGCCTCGCGATGTGCGGCAAAAAACCTAGTTGAATTTGTTTCGATATTTATTTGTTAAATATTGACACAACCGTTTGACTTGATATTCACGCTCCCGTCTAATTATTCACTCAGGGTGCGTTTTCGATACCGAGGGCAAAGCAAATGCAAGCAAATGCAAAGCCAATGCGACAGTTCGGCGATCAGTCGTTAGCCGAATCACGACCGGATGATTTTTATTCAAACGAAGCTGAATCTACTGCCCTGAAACGACAAGTCGATGTGACCACACGTTTATCTGTCATCGTTCCTTGCTTTAACGAACAGAACACGGTCGTCGCGTTATTAACGCAGTTACGCGCAGCCCTACCTAGTTCTCAGATTGTCTTCGTGGATGATGGCTCTACCGACCAGAGCTTGAATCTCGTTACACTAGTTGCCGCAGACGTGTGTGTCGAAATTGCGAAGATCAGCGAGAACCGTGGCAAGGGAGCTGCAGTTCGGCTTGGATTGGAGCATGTGACTCGCGAATTCACCATCATTCAAGATGCTGACTTGGAATACGATCCGAACGACATTCGTGCACTATTGCGATGCGCGATTGAGGATCCGCAAGTGGTGGTTTATGGATCTCGCTATTTGCGCACCGGACGTCGTCCAAACGGAGCGTTGGGCAATTACGTTGCTGTAAAAATACTATCTGCTGTAATCGCCATGGGTGTGACCGGCTTAGCTTTATGAATCTAGTTTGATCCGTGAAATGCTTGCACAAGATGTTGTAGCTGCATTGTTCACCGATACCCGTTGTTTCCATTTTTGGTATCGATGCAGATAATAAGGGCGTAGCAACTTCGCTC
>JANLUJ010000550.1:0-2356 GCA_031363425.1 Pirellula sp. | reverse complement strand
AAAATGAACGCTTTGCGATCACGCTACAGCACGGTTTCAAGAACCAAGGAGGAATCGATCTACAAAACGTTTGGAGGCATCTGTCTCCAGTCCGAATCTTAAGCGAATCGCCAAAATCCGATACCTACGACAGATACTAGGGGAGTGGCCTGGGACTCTGTGTTCTGAAGCAAGCGTGCGATGCCGCCTATTTCCGTTTTCATTCCTGTCGCGACAACGATTGCGGTTGCTCTTCCCGCGGTGACGGTCGTTCCGGCGAACAAGCAGTTCACGCGATCCGCAAGCGGCGTATTCAACGGAAGCATATCAACGGCGCGCTTAAAAACCGAGGTCGATTCGCCAGTGAGCGAAGACTCCAAGGCTTGCAATCCAAATCCCTCAATCAACCTAGCATCGGCTGGTGATCGGTCTCCCGCCTCCAAGGAAATGATGTCTCCCACCACAAGATCCCTTGCGGGAATCAAGGTAATGGTTCCATCGCGTTTGACCTTGCTTTGAGGGTAAGACATTCGATTCAGCGCACCCATTGCCTTGTCCGCACGCTGCTCTTGATAGAAGCCAAGAAGCGCGTTCAAAACAACGATGGCGAGAATCGCGACCGTATCTACCCAATCCCCTAAGAGGCCCGCAACCAATGCTGCCGCCACCAGGAGGCCAACCATGATGCTGCCGAACTGGGCAGCCAATCGCTTCCACCATGGAACCCCTTTTGAAACTTCCAATACGTTAGTACCGTCTCGAGCAAGTCTTGACTCTGCCTCGGATTGACTCAACCCGCAGCGCGTGTCGCTGCCGAGATTGGCAACGACAGCGGTCAAAGGTTGGTCATGCATGCGAGCCGATCCTAGGCGTTTCAACTACCCTTGACGACGATCTTCTTCGTCTTGGTTGGCTTGTCATTTCGTAAATCAATGGATGCAAGAAAAGTACCAAATGGTTCTACTGACGCAATAATTCCTAATCTTCCAAGATGCAGGTTGAACGCGCCAGAAAGAGTGAACAAAAATAGGCACTGTTTTCGTTTGTTCAAACAAGCCACCTGGTCGGATGGTGCCTTTATATTTCCAGTCTTTAGTTGTAACTGCTCTTCGTGGCATCATCCTAAAGTCTAACACTGTGCCAACTCGCACACTTACCGTGTCTTGCTTGCACAAAATAATGACAAGATGTTGACTGCGCTCACCGAGCAACGTAGAACTCAAATTCGTGACCGAATCCACTTCCAGCGCTCGGACTAAATAATGTCATTGCCCTTACGTGGCCATTTTCTTTCGGATTTGCATCTATTTGCGCGCCGATCTGCTGCCATGTCGATGTCCATTTCGCACCGGATTCGCGAAGCTGCAAGTATGTCACATACCATGGTTTTGGGCGGAGATATATTTGACTTCAAATGGAGTACGTACCCATCGTTAGATCGGTCGATCGACGCTGGTATAGCCTGGTTGGAGGAGTTGATCGGTTCCAATCCGCTTTGTTCCTTTTATTATTTGCTCGGCAATCACGATGCTCATCCTCGCTTTGTTTCGAAATTGGATCAACTCGCGCTCCGTCAGCCTCGGCTTCAATGGCAACCCTATATTCTGCGAATTCGAGAAAGCGTGTTCTTGCATGGGGACATCGTAGACTGCCAGCCCTGCCATACCATTTTGGCAGAAAGAAGAAAAATGCAGGATTCCAAGCCCCACCCAAAACAGGTTTCCCACCTGCTTTATGATCTCGTCGTTCAGGCTCGACTCCACCGAATAGTGATGAATCTGGCAATTAAGCAAAAACACGTTTTGCGAAAATTGACTCATTATCTAAAAGTGGAGCGGCTCGACGCAACGCATGGGGTGCGCGACGTCTATTTTGGTCATACCCATCGCTCAGTCGACGCAGTGCAGTATGCTGGACTCACTTTTCACAATGGTGGAGCCTTCATTCACGGCCTGCCTTTCCGAATCATTGAAATACGGCCTTAATTTTCACGGCTTGGCACGACGACTACCGCGCATTTTGAGTGTCTCGTCACGTGTTCTGCGATGCTCCTGGTTCAAAAGTATGGTGGTCTGAGAATTGCATGAGGGTCTTGTCGCAAGTTCGGAAGCGTTCATCGTGATTTGCTAATGCTTATGCCATCTGGGTCTCGATCCTTGCCGATTCTTGCTATCCAAGGACGGATTAGCGGCGGTAAGAATGCAGTGGCCGCTAAAACGATCAACAGCGCCGGGTCGACGATTGCCCACGCTCCCTTGTCGATGACAACGCGTAGGTTCGGGATTCGTGAACCAAGAAAAATGTACACGAGCGAGGCCGGCAGAATTCCCAAATGCGTTGTCCACCAAAAGGTTACCAGTGGAACATTGGTCGCGCC
>JANLUJ010000520.1:0-2979 GCA_031363425.1 Pirellula sp. | reverse complement strand
ACACGCCTCTAGCTCAGAAGCTTTGGCTCCAACGAGACGTGCTCGTTGGGGGCCTGCGAAAACATGTTGGCATCAACAACGGATGTCGGGTACTAGCAAACGAGAGTTAACACGTCGAACTCAGTGATCCGTTCGGTGATTTCAGCTTGAGCCGCTTCGGCAACTTCGTTGGCGACTTGACATGTGCCTGCATTCTGGTGTCCACCTCCGCCATACTCAAGGCAGAGGCTACCAATATCGAGTGACGACGAACGATTGAAGATGGATTTCCCGATCGTGAACACTGTGTTCTGTTGCTTCAAACCCCAAAGCACATGCATGGAAATAGTGCACTCAGGGTGCATTGCGTAAATCAAAAAGCGATTTCCGGCGTAGATGGTATCCTCGCTTCGCAAGTCCAGTACGACGAGATTCCCGTGGACTCGAGCACAACGATCGACTTGTGCCTTAAACGCTTCGTTATGCTCGCGATACAAGTCGACCCGTTCAGCAACATCAGGTAGCGCTAAAATCTCTTCGATTGTATGATCGCGGCAATAGTCGATAAGTGCCATCATCAATTGGTAATTCGAGACGCGGAAATTGTGAAAGCGACCAAGGCCAGTACGAGCGTCCATCAAAAACGAAAGCAGCTCCCAACCTTGAGGGTTTAGAACATCGTCAAGCGTGAAGCGAGCAGCATCGGCCTTGTCGACGGCCTTCATCATATCGGGCTGGATTGCCGGGAATCGTGCAGCGCCGCCGTAATAGTTGTAAACAACGCGAGCAGCCGAATCGGCGTTGGATTCGAGAACGTGGTTCGTTCGTTTTTCGCCGCCGGCTCGTTCTTCTTCACTGTTGTGATGATCGAAACAAAGATGGCAACCAGAAACGTAGGGAAGGTTCGTTAGGATATCAAACTCGTTGACTTCAATTTTCCCATCCTGGACGTCCTTCGGATGCACGAATTTGATCTCGCCGAGGATATTCATTTCCTTGAGCAACATTGCACAGACCAACCCGTCAAAATCGCTTCGTGTGATCAGACGATACTTTTGTAGTTCCACGCTAATAGGCCCTTATGCTTATCGAAATACAGTGCTTTTCTACGAATTCTCAACGACCGATAAAAATTAGGTCATGAATAGCGTGCGAGCAACTTTTTATGCAACTTTGTGCAATTGGCTACTAGTTGGGGGGGGGCGACTATTCGAGCCTGACGAACGATCGTAGGAGGATATCGTCTTCAATTGACTCGAAGGATTTCGGGCGGTCGTGACTCCAAGTCGAGTCTTTCACGCGAATTCGGATGTTCGAGAATCAATCGCTTGGCATGCAACCAGTAACCAGCATCCCCGGGCAATCCGGGTTGGTCGATCCTCGGATGTCCACCCGAGGCGTAGAGAGTGTCCCCTACCAGCGGATGGCCAATGCACGCGAGATGGATGCGGATCTGATGAGGACGACCGGTAAGCAAGTCCACGTCAAAGAGCGTCGAACTGGAACGTCGTTGAAGCGTCCAAGCCACGCTCCTCGCAGGCTTGCCAGCAGCGTTTGCTGCATGCACTTTGCCCAGTCGCGGATGCTCAAGCTCGCCAATCGGCGATCGGATGTCGTAACAATCTCTCGATGCGATCATACTGCCAAGCGCTCGATATTCTTTCTGCATTTTGGGCCAGTGCTTGATCAACGCTGAAGCGGTCGCCGTGTTGAATGCGAAGAGTACCAACCCTGAAGTCGCTCGCCCCAAACGATGCAGTGGGCGTGCCTCAGGGAAATTGGTCCGAACCAAATTTAGAAGTGTATTGAGGTAGAAGCCGGCACCAGGTAGGGTCGGCAATCCGCTTGGCTTTTCGACCGCTAGAAGTTGTTTGTCCTGATACTTGACGTTGTATTCTTGCGGCGTATCCTCCTCAAACCAACCGGGCCGATTCCAGACGAGGAGCATCCCTGCCCTCAATCGTTCAATTCCATCGGCCTGCTTGTCGTCTAAGAGGACTTCACCGGCATTTAGACGTTCTTGCCATTCGGATTCTGTTGAATGAGGAAAGTTGCTTGCAAGGTACGAAAGAGAAGAATGCCCATTTGCAATTGGTCCAAGCACATGGCGATACGTATATCCTTGATTAAGCCTCATAACGAATTGCGAAAGCTATCGATTTCCTGAATTTCTGTTTCGGATAATCGAAACTCCAAGGCGCCACAAATACCTTCAACCTGCTCGGGGGTTCGAATGCCGACAATGGCTGCAGAGATGGTGGGGTTATGAAGAACCCAGGCGAGTGCCGATTCACCAGCGGTACGGCCATGCCGTGCGCCGATTTCACCTAGTTTCCCAGCTAACTTCAAGTTTCGTGAGAGAAGCGGTTCTTGAAACTGCATGTTTCGAATTCGCCAGTCATCAGGTGGCAAGTTCGCGACCCGTTCGTGCGTCATGGCTCCCGTCAACAAACCAGAGCCCATCGGCGAGTAAGCTAGTACGCCGATATTTTGTTGACGCACATACGGTAGGATCTCAAGTTCGATTTCTGGCCGCACGAGAGAGTAAGGGGGTTGGAGAGAAGTGACGGTCGCGATCTTTTGCACTCGTTCCAACTGTTGGACGTTGAAGTTGGAGACACCGATCCAACGCACTTTGCCTTCCTTTTGAAGCGCCGCAACAGCAGCCCAACCTTCTTCGATCGAATCATCGGGTTCAGGCCAATGGATCTGATACAAGTCGATAGTTTCGACTTGCAATCGACGTAAACTATTCTCACACTCTTGACGAATGGATGTTGCCCTCAAGTCCTTTTGGATTTGTCGCTCTTGATTCCAGTTTCTACCGCATTTTGTAAACACGAACGGACGCTTTCCAGGATAGCCGCTTAGCGCTTGAGCGACTACTTCTTCCGAATGGCCAAGTCCATATACGGCTGCTGTATCTATCCAATTCATTCCAGCATCCAACGCAGCGTGAATCGCCTTGACCGAATCGCGATCATCCTGCGAACTCCAGGA
>JANLUJ010001345.1:0-9800 GCA_031363425.1 Pirellula sp. | reverse complement strand
CTCGGATGATGTTGCTAAGCCAAACACATAAATGTCATCGCCAAGTCCGCCTAGCAGTGAGTCATTCCCGCCAGCACCAATCAACCCATCACTGCCACTTCCTCCCACAAGCACATTGGCAAACGCATTTCCGGTTAAAATATCATTTCCAGACCCGCCCGTTGCGTTTTCAATTGTGCTCGTCGAGTTGAGCTTGATCGTTCGATTGGCATGTACTCCCTGAATGGCGGTTGACGCGAGATTTAGATTCACCGGTGTTGTCAAACTACTGAAGTTCAGATGGTCCATTCCTTGATTAGCGTACTCTGTTACCAGATCTGCTTCGGATGATGTTGCTAAGCCAAACACATAGATGTCATCGCCAAGTCCGCCTAGTAGCGAGTCATTCCCGCCAGCACCATTCAATGTGTCATTTCCACTTCCTCCCACAAGCACATTGGCAAACGCATTTCCAGTTAAAATGTCATTTCCGGTTCCGCCCGTTGCGTTTTCAAGGGTGTTCGTCGCGTTGAGCTTGATCGTTCGATTGGCATGTACTCCCTGAACGGCGATTGACGCGAGATTTAAAACGACCGGTGTTGTCAAACTACTGAAGTTCAGAAGGTCCGTTCCTTGATTGCTCAACTCTGTTACCAGATCTGCCTCGGATGATGTTGCTAAGCCAAACACATAAATGTCATCGCCAAGTCCGCCTAGCAGTGAGTCATTCCCGCCAGCACCATTCAACGTATCATTGCCACTTCCTCCCACAAGCACATTGGCAACCGCATTTCCGGTTAAAATGTCATTTCCGGTCCCGCCCGTTGCGTTTTCAAAGGTGTTCGGCGAGTCGATCGGCGAGTTGAGCTTAATCGTTCGATTGGTATGTACTCCCTGAACGGCTCTTGACGCGAGACTTAAATTCACCGCAGTTGTCAAAGTACCGAAGTCCAGCCTGTCCGTTCCTTGATTAGCGTACTCTGTTACCAGATCTGCTTCGGATGATGTTGCTAAGCCAAACAAATAGATGTCATCGCCAAGTCCGCCTAGCAGTGAGTCACTCCCGCCAGCACCATTCAATGTGTCATTTCCACTTTCTCCCACAAGCACATTGGCAAGCGCATTTCCGGTTAAAAGATCATTTCCGGTCCCGCCCGTTGCGTTTTCAATTGTGCTCGAGGATGGCAGTTTGAGAATAAGGTTGCCCGGTACGACGGTTTGGTTAATAGCAACGGCCAACTTTACGGTCGCATTCAGCAATGTATTGGAGAAATCAAGTTTGTCTGTACCGGCTGGGTCCACAATCGTATCGATTCCCAGCGGCGAATCCGCATCGAACTGATAGGTATCGTTTCCGTCGCCTCCGTCTAATGTATCGTTACTTGAACCACCGATCAAAAGGTCGTTTTCCGTTCCACCGATGAGTACACTGGGTTTCGCGGTATTTAATAAGCGGAGTATATCGTCACCTCCACTGCCACGGATTACAAAGCTGCTTACGTCTGCGCTAGTATAAGAAAAAATAAATGTTCCACTGTCGAAAGTTAATACATAGAATTCACCATCGGGATTAATGTCGACGTCGACAGAATGGACTTCATTTGAGTTGCCACCGAAGGCTACGACGGGGCCACTCGAAACGTGGTATACTCCCCTAAAAATCCCCGTATTATCTTCACTAAACGCATTGAGGTCTGTCTCGGGAACTGCATTTAAATCATCGAGCACGACCAGCAACTTTTGGTCCAGCATCGCATCGGTCGTACCAGCGCCGGGCAAGTTAATTTCCGTACCGATTGTATATTGCTTTATGTGCGAGCCAATCGCTAGATCCGCTGGATCGTTAATGCTTACGTAACCAAGTTCCGTGTCGACGGTGCGATCCAACAGCGCATCATTGGACATATAGAACCCAATGTCAAACGCGCCGCTTGCTTGATTAAGAATGTCGTATCTGACTTGGAGTTGATCTCCCCCGTCGGTCGTTACAGCGGTGATGACAAGGTCCGTAGGTGGCGTAACCGAGTCGAGGGTAAAGTTGACGTCGGAAATGTCGAAGAAAATGTTGCCAACCGCTTGAATGCGGATTTTCGCCTGAGTCGAAGCAATATTCGGGACGACTACGTCCTGAGACCCATCATTGGGAACATTCATCGCCAAATCTGCGTAGGTCAATCCGCCGTCGAACGAAAGAAAAATATTTACGTTGGCAGCATTAATCGGAGCGGCCGTTGTCCCTGCAACATTCCACGTAACGGTCTGCGTCGACCATCCCGCCCAGGTCAACGCAGTGTTCGGTGAAGTAACCGCAAAGGCTGCCCCTGTGTCTACGACCGTCAAAGCCATATCGTCCCATTTGATCCCTCCCCCACCGCTTCGATTGTCTCGTGCCGTAACGCGAAAGGTACTGGTTCGGGCGGCAGTGAAAAGTCGCTCGTCGTCCGCGACCGTATTCGCAGCAAGATCACTTAGCTTTGGAAAAGTACGTGACGCATCCGATGTCGGGGGCCGAACGCGAAAACGAGGGCCGCTTCCAAGGTCTGCCACTCCCGGAGGCAATTGAACTGCACCGAGGTCGTGCTGTTCCCATGAATAGGTCAGCGCGTCGCCGTTTCCGTCCGCGCCTGCAGCAGCAAGAACGAATGGGGTATTAGCAGGAATTGCGTAGTCTAGCCCCGCGTTGACAGTTGGGATGATGTTTCCGGTCGCGGTCCTCGTACCCACCGTCGGAATTGTGTTGTCGACAAAGTTCAAGATCGTATCAACGGTATGGTGGTGAAGGTTGGCATTCCGTCCTTCGTTGTTTGGGTTTTGGTGGCCATAGGATAGGATCGTCCTCCCGTATCCATACTCGTATGCCGAATTCGGATCGCGCCCCACCGAATCATAATTGTATGTGTGCCTAGCGTTGAACTGATGTCCTATCTCATGAGCCACGCGATAATAGAACGGGTCAACCCCCATTCCCTGTGACCCCGAGGCTCCGCCGCCCTTAAGTGTTGCGTTACCAACAACCCCGACATAGGCTACGCCGCCGCTAGCAGCCGAACTGAGCACATGTCCGATATCATAGCTCGCAGTACCGATAACCGCATTGAGATTGGTGGGGTTTTCATCTAGCAAATTGTCAACATTTGTTCCAGTGTAAGGGTCGGTCGCCGAGTTGGTATAAATGACCGTGTTGTTGGTTCCTACAAGGACCAATCGAATCGACAAGGTACTCTCGTAAACCAGATTGACTTGATTGAGAATTGTAGTCACTGCTGCGAGACTGAGTGCAACGGTGCCCCCATTGGATGCGGTGAACTCGCCCGTGGCGGCGATAGCAATTTTATAGCTGCGCAGTTGAGTGCCCGAATTTTGAATTTGAAGTCCATCGCCAGTGCTAGATCTATCCAACGCGTTCGCGGCACTTGCCGAGTTGATGTCTTCCAGCTCGTGATCGACTAAGCAATCGTGATCGTGAGGAAATCGCTGATCGTTGCCTAACTCTATGGGATCGGGGCTAATCGGATCCGCCAAAAGATCCGACTCGTTGAAACTCACGTAGAGAGTCTGGTCAAGGTGATAGTAAGGCTTGATCTGAAAAGTTCCCGACTCCGCCATTACCGTAGCGCTGAATCCAAGTGGCGTAAAGCTAAATCGAGCAGTCGCCGTGGGATCGTCAATTCCCTGCGCACGATAAGTTTTGATCTCGGAGTATTTCGCCGCTAAATCTGGCTCCATGATGGGAGACTCAACGATTGCAAATCGCTCGAGCGAGCCATCGGGCATAGGCAACGCGAAATCAAGAGGATCCCCCGCTTCCGCCGTGAACTCCATCGGCGCTCGGGAGAGCACCGAACTCAGCATCGAATGATCCACGATTATCGACTGCGCCTTCGTGACATTGACCTCTTGGACTTTGGTGGCATCCAGCGGTGGCATCGCGTCGAGCATTTGCCATGGCACACGGGTATCCACCGCTAGTAATTGCCTTGCCTCTAAGGATTCAAGGCTCAGTCTGCGGCACGGATGCGATGGCGACGATCTTTCAAGGCTCTCACTTGCTAGCAACCGTGCGAACCTCAAAGTCGCACGCGCTCGACGGTGCAGGGAAACCTTGCGAAGCTGAAGGCGGGATTGAGCCTGAGTCGAGAACCAAGATGCAAGTGACATAAAATAAAAACCTGTTGAATAGAACACATAACGAACAGTAAAAAATTAAGATCGCTGCGAAAAACAATCAGGGAACAAAAACTATTCCCCGTTCAATTCTTGGTCGAACCCACAGGCTCAAATCCATAAGTCTGAAATCAAGTCCCAATTAGCGTAACCGTGGGTGCACGTCAGGGTTTGCAGTAGTTACTTGTTTTCCGCATGTTGCACAGTCGCACAACACGTTGTTCCAAATTGGCAGACCTTCAAAGTCCTCTCTCAGCGTGAGAGTTTGAGTGCCACAGCTTTAGAAGCCGAACTTGCGAGCGATCCTGAGTTCAAATCAATCGCTTCAGGGGTTATATGGAATCCAATTCCGCTACCCTTCAAACCTTTTCGAATTTTTTTAGTTTTGGCTCAAGAGTTGCACCCCTCAACCAGACTAGAAGAACGGCAAAGAATGTACCTCGGTGGATGGAGGTCTGGAGAAGCAACCCTCACACATTTTCAAAATAAAAATGAAGTGCGGGTTAAAAAGAGATGAGGGCTGGGTTGTTTTCCCTTCGGAGGCTGCCGTGCAGATTTGCACGATCAACCAAAGATCACCCTTTGACGATCTCTTCCAGCTTTTCACGAATGGCACGGCGATATCGCTCAATGGATGATGGAGCACAATCCAGAGCCTCTGACAACTCCGCATTGGACATGGATACCGACGTGATCAGCATCAGTACTTTCCTGGGTTTTTCGTCCAGTCGCTTGACCAGTTCAGAAAACAAACCATGCACATCTGAGCCCAGTCCCGTAAGCATTTGCTTGAGATACTCTTGCTCCGGGACCGTCAGTAAAGCGGACTGTTCGTCAAGCCAAATCGAATCCGCTGTTTCGCCCGCATGATCTTGGACGGATGGAACAGATCGTGACAATTCCCTATCATCGTTGAGTTTGATATCTCGCTTTTCTGCGAAATGATATTTCTTTCGGTCTCGTACCTTGCCGATCACAAACTTGTGGAGCAAACTGCCAAGCTCTATCTCTCCAAGGAACTCGCAGGTTCCTTCGCGAAACCGCAGGCAGATCGACTTGACGGCGCTTATCGCGATATCCTCGTAGTCGTCCATCGGACTCAGGGCCTGCATCCTGGATCTGGCAATTTCAAAGGCCTTCGGCAGAAGGTACTCAGCGATTTGATTGAGCGCAGTCTCATCGCCCGCGCGCGCAGCCACAATGATTTGTTGGAGAGATCCGGAGTTAACGCGCTGGACACGTGACATGATGGGAGAAAATTTGATGAAATGCAGAGGACTCTCAATTTTTTTCAAAAGGGGTCTGCTGCGAGCATTCCATAGGTAGGAGGGGAAGTCATCATTTTAGTCCTCATTTCATGAAGAAGCAATCAAAATAACGTCATCCTGTTACCGCAAGGGCGATATTTATGAGAAGATAAAGATAGACGCACCCAAGCATGAATACCGCACCCAAGCATGAATAAATGGGCAAAACACGTAGGCGAGTCTCTTCGGGAATCGCTGCAATCACCGTCTCGGAGATCCTCTGCTACGTGAATAAAGCTTACAAACTAATGCACGGGTGCTTATCAACTCCCGTTTCGTCAAAATGTAAGCACCCATGCATAAGTTTACAGTCATTTGAAGTAACCGTGGCTAACGCCAAAACGGCTGATAACGCCAAATAACTTGTGCTGGGGTGCTTAGATTCAATACGTGACGCAAGCGGCATCCCACGATCGACATCTCTCCATCGCCATTTCCCTTATCCAAAATCACTCCGCCTATGAAATCCCGCCAACTGTGAAATCTGATTCCGACGATAGACTGATCGACCAGTTCGAAGATGACATCAAGACAGGGACATCGCCTGACATTGAAAGCGTCTTGGCACTGTTGCCTGAAGATTCGAGACAGCGGATCCTGCTGGAGCTGATCTCCATTGAAGTCTTCCACGGCGTCAGAAAGGGTCGGCAGGTCAGCAACTCGAGTTATGCGAGGTTTGGAGAAGAGGCTGTAGATCACGCCAAGCGAGTCCGGGAACAGTTCAGCAAGTCGAAAGGAATCAAGGGGGCCGATGGCGATGCTCTGGCCAGCCGATCCGCAGTCCCCGCAAGTTCTGGAAATGGTAACTCGATCCTGCTGCCATTCCAAACAATTGGACCCTACAAGCTAATTATGCAACTTGGGGTCGGCGGGATGGGAACCGTCTGGTTGGCCGAGCAGGAAAGGCCGGTCAAGCGACGCGTTGCACTCAAGTTGATCAGGTCTGAATTGCCTTCCAGGGAGGTCTTGGCACGCTTTGATGCTGAAAAACAAGCACTGGCGATGATGGCCCACCCTAACATCGCAAGAGTGATTGACGCGGGAAGTACTGACGACGGGCGCCCTTACTTTGTGATGGAATTGGTTGATGGTATTCCGATCACAAAGTACTGCGACAGCAATCGACTTAGTATTGTTGAAAGGTTGAAGCTCTTTGTTCCTGTTTGCAAGGCTGTTCAACACGCGCACCAGAAAGGAATCCTTCACCGCGATCTTAAACCATCCAACGTTCTGGTTGCGGAGATTGATGGTGAACCGGTTCCCAAAGTGATTGACTTTGGCATGGCGAAAGCTGTTCAGCCCGATCTCAAGTTAACGGATCAGACGATGAACACAGAGTTCGGCAGTATCGTCGGAACGCTGCAGTACATGTCGCCCGAGCAAGCTGAACTGAGCTCCGTCGATATCGATACGAGAACCGATGTCTATTCTCTCGGCGTGATGCTTTACGAACTGCTAAGCGGTTCAACGCCGTTGGACAAAGAAACGTTGGGCAAGAACGCGTTACTGAAAACACTGCAGATCATTCGCGAGAAAGATCCGCTCAAGCCAAGTAGTCGACTAGGTACGTCGTCCGGTGAGGCGACGACGAAAGTAACTGAAGTACGCAAAATCTCATTGGCCACGCTTCAGAAGATCCTCAAAGGCGATCTCGATTGGGTGGTCATGAAGGCTCTGGAAAAGGACCGAACTCGGAGATACCAGTCTGTTGACGATTTTTCAGAGGACATTTCCAGCTATCTGGCTGGCGACGCGATTCGGGCGCGTCCTCCGTCGACCTGGTACCAGGTTCGGAAGTTTGCGAACCGACATCGCGGACTGGTCGCTGCCGTACTCTCGATTGGTGTCGTATTGCTTGCGGGTATTGTCGGCACGAGTTATGGACTGATTCAAGCGAACCAGAAAACCCAACTCGCGGAACGCAAGTCGCAAGAAGCGTTGGAAGAACGTGCCAACGCCGTCGACGCGGAAGGAAGAGCTACGGTTGATTCTCAACGTGCTCGCGATTCCGAAGCGGCAGCAAAGTTGCAGCTCGCGGTTGCCAGGTACGATGCTGATCGGGCGGTGGAAGCTCGAACGCTGCTGCATCAGATCCCACAGGAATACCGTGACAACTTCGAGTGGCACTACTGCAACCGGCGTTTCCAGGGCAGCGACATTACGTGCTACGGGCACACCAGCGAAGTGGTCGAGGTCGCATTTACTCCTGACGGACAGCGGGTGGTTTCTGCAGGCAAAGGCGGGACAATCCTATTGTGGGATGCAACTACCGGAGAGCAACTTAGCACACTTAAAGGGCATGAAGGACGCATCGAAGGTCTCGCCGTTAGCCCGGATGGTTCCTCCATTGCGTCGGCTGGGAGTGATGCGAAGGTCAGACTGTGGGATGCAAAGTCCGGTGACATCATCCATACGATAAGTGGACATCTAGGTGCTATTAACGGGCTTGCCTTCAGTCCCACCGGAGATCGAATCGCGTCGGCATCGGTTGATAAAACCGTCAAAGTGTGGGACCCGAAGTCGGGCGAGGAAATATTCACGGTTACCGGGCACACGGCGTCTGTGGTGGGTGTCGCCTTCAGTCCGGACGGCAAGCAACTTGCTTCGACGAGTAGTGGTGACACAACGATTCGAATCTGGGACTCTCGAACCGGGGAGCAAATCAAAGTCGTCCACCATCCCTATCCGGAAGTGAGACGCCTGGCGTTCAGTCCCGATGGTACTCGGTTGGCGGCCGTCACGTATAGCGTTTGCATGCTGTGGGATACGCAGACCTGGGAACATATCGGCGGAGTGAGTCGACACAATCGAATTGTTCGTTGCGTCGCCTACAGTCCGGACGGAACTCAGTTGGCGACCGCAGGTGATTCTACGGAAATCAAGCTCTGGGACACTCGAACGGGCAACTTGATCAATACGCTCAATGGACACGCCAAAACGGTGTGGGGCGTCGCCTTTAGTCCCGACGGGACGCGACTCGTCTCCGGTAGCAGGGACGGAACCGTCCGGATCTGGAGTACTCACGGCGATAACGACCTTACATTGGGTGGGCATTCCGGATTTGTGCATTGCGTCGCCTTTAGTTCGGATGGCAGGCAACTCGCATCGGGATCAGAATCAGTCATTCTGCGGGACGCGCAGACGGGCGATGCCAAGTTCAAGCTGAATGGGCATACGGCTAAAGTCAACGAGCTGTCCTTTAGCCCGAACGGGACGCGGCTTGCTTCGGCAGCGGATGACAATTCGATTCGCCTATGGAACACCGAAACGGGTGATGAAGTCGCCGTCTTGAAAGCACATACAAGTTCGGTTACCGGAGTTGCGTACAGTCCGGACGGTAACAGACTCGTGTCGTCAAGTCGGGACGGAACGATTAAACTCTGGGACGCGCAAGCACATGAGGAAACCGCGACGCTCACGGGCCATCAGGGTACGGTCTACGGTGTTGCATTCAGCCCGGATGGTTCGTGCTTTGCGTCCGCAGGCTATGACAACACGGTCAAGCTGTGGGACGTAGAGACCGGCAGTGAAAAACGAACGTTCACTGGACACACTGGGCTCGTGAGTACGGTGGCGTTTGACCAGGCGGGTAAGCGACTTGTGTCAGGCGGCTATGACACAAAGATCCGAGTATGGGATGTTGCCTCAGGCAAGCAAATTGCGACCGCTCATGCCAGCAGTGGCGCAGTATTTGGGGTCGCCTTCAGTCCTGATGGCAAACGGTTCGCAGCGTGTGGAACCGACCATTCCGTTCATCTAATCGAAACCTTGAGCGGTCAGGAGATCATGACCTTTTTCCCTGGCAAAGATGGTGTTGAATCTGTCGCCTTCAGCCCTGATGGCACGCGGCTGGCCGCCGCCGTCGCCGGAAAAGGTACCATACGAATCTGGGACGCACCCCATCAGCACGAAACCGCGATCCTCAGCGAACACACCGACACGGTGACAAGCGTGACCTTCAGCCTCGATGGTTCACGAATCTACTCGGAGTCCGAAAATGAAAAACTGGTCTGGAATGTCGCGACGCGCGAGACGATTCCAGATGCAATGTGGGAGCCGCCAGAGATGATCACCCACACTTGTCCCGATCATCGATGGTTTGTGACCACCGAATCAAACAACGTCGTGCTGGTCGATCTGGAATACAAGAATGCCCCCGACGAAAAAGCAAGGCGAAAAACTAAAGCGAGCTTCGATCCGTTCTGGCATCAAGAGCAGGCGACAGACGCCACCACAGCCAAGAACTGGTACGCCGCCGTCTTCCACTATGCATTGCTGATGCAGAACGATCCTAATCAGGCGTCGTTTTACGATGGCTTGCAATCATCCTACGAACAACTTGCTTCTCAG
>JANLUJ010001338.1:0-2230 GCA_031363425.1 Pirellula sp. | reverse complement strand
TGCCGTTGGTCTCGCTGAAAAACTGAGAACGATGAAGTTGGCCTGCTGTGGCGATGGGGAAGCATTCGGCATTATGACCAGCAACCCAAGCGTCCAAACGCCAGTTCAATTGGACTTGATGCTGGTCGAAGCGGACCAAGTGACCACTCCTTTTGGAGTGAATGGTTTATCCAACTACATCGACGGCATCCAATTTGATTCCTTTGGGAACCCAGTCTTTTACCATGTACTCAAGTCCCATCCAGGTGACACCGGAACTGCATGGGGTGAATTCGAAACCGTTGCGACTAGTGCGATGTTGCATCTGTTCAGAGTCGATCGACCTGGTCAAGTGCGCGGCATCCCCGAGATCACTCCGGCACTTCCACTGTTCGCTCAGTTGCGACGCTTCACACTTGCAGTGATTGCAGCCGCCGAAACCGCAGCTGACTTCGCTGGGATTCTCTACACCGACTCGCCAGCAATTGGCGAAGCCGATGCAGCAGAGCCATTCGAACCAATCGAGCTAGAAAAACGTTCTCTAGTAACGATGCCTGGTGGATGGAAAATGAGTCAAATCCACGCAGAACAGCCGACGACTTCCTATGCGGAATTTAAGCATGAAATCCTTAATGAAATAGCCCGCTGCCTCAACATGCCCTTTAATGTGGCCGCTGGGAATTCCTCGGGTTATAATTATGCGAGCGGTCGCCTTGATCATCAAACCTACTTCAAATCCATCCGTGTCGATCAGTCGAATATGGCACGGGTGGTGCTCGATCGCATTCTAACTGCATGGCTCAACGAAGCCATTCTCATCGAAGGCTTGCTGCCTCAATCCGTTCGAACAACCGACTTCGATGCCTCGCATCAATGGTTCTTCGATGGACACGAGCATGTCGATCCATTGAAAGAAGCCAACGCACAAGCGACACGTCTTTCCAATCATACAACGACTCTTGCATACGAGTATGCACGTCAAGGCCGTGATTGGGAAGATGCTCTCTATCAACGCGCCAAGGAATTGGCCTTGATGTCTGAACTTGGTCTTGCATTACCTGGCGCTCCGGTGCCTGTACTTCCACCCGATGTCAACGAGGAGTCTCTCAGTGACCCAGCTGCTAACGATGAATAGTCCAAAACCAACCGAGCTCAATATCCTTGCCCAGTCTGAAGACAAGCTTCTCAATCTGCAAGCCTGCTCGGTTGAATTCGAAGCTGCACCAGCGGACGGCAATGAAACCACCCTGCGTCGGTTCACAATGACCGCGTACACGGGTGGTCCGATGCAGCTGTCTGGCTGGCGATATCCGGTTGTCGTCGATTTGCAGGGAATGCAGATGGGTAAGCAGCGCCGACCAATTCTGTTAGACCACACCCGAGACGTCGATTTCGTAGTGGGACAAACCGATTCCATTGCCGTGATGAACAATTCGCTCATTGTGGCTGGTCAAGTCATGGGCGATTCCCCCAAGGCACGGCAAGTCTTTTCTCACAATGACAAAGGATTTGCTTGGCAAGCCAGTATCGGCGCAAGAGCCGACCAAGTTGAATTCGTGGCCGAGGGTAAATCGACAATCGTCAATGGCCAAGAAATCACTGGTCCCATCAATGTGGCACGACGATCGATGCTAGGCGAGGTTAGCTTTGTGGTATTGGGTGCAGATGACAATACCAGCGCCCAGATCGCAGCCAGCCAGGATGCCGCTGGCGCATTGGCGGGCGACACCTCAACTGTGGAAAAGCCAACTGCTTTCGACGCTTGGCTGGGAATCCATGGATTTGACGCTGAAACTTTAACCGCATCACAAACCGATTCACTTAGACAAATGTTTGCGGTCGCTCATAGCAAGATCGATACGAACTCGATCAACGATAGCCAACCGCTGGATGAACGTCCTGTGCAACAGAATACGCCTAACAGCATCGATGCCGTAACTAATTTGCGTGCCTCGTTGTCGACCGAACTCAAACGAATCGCAGCTATTCGGAAAATCTGTGATGGCAAATACGACGCGATCGAAGCACGTGCTATCGCCGAAGGTTGGGATTCCCCTCGAACGGAGTTAGAAATCTTGCGAACACAACGCCCACAAGCACCAGCGATCCAATCCATCGACCGCTCGGTCAGTGGTGAAATCCTCGAGGCCGCGTGCATGCTGGCTTCACGGCACTCGGAGGCCGAAACCCTGTACGAACCCAAGACGCTCGAAGCGGCAACACGTCGTTTCCGTGGCGGGATCACGCTCCA
>JANLUJ010000403.1:0-2365 GCA_031363425.1 Pirellula sp. | reverse complement strand
GTTGTTGTCATAGGAGCATTGATTTTTGAGAAACGGGATACCGTACCACAGGATTCCCCGGATGAAGTATGGCTTGGTACCCTCAACGCTGGCATTCAAAAACTCGATATTCAAGTTCGAGTTTATCCCTCTAATAACGAGAAAAAGGCAACCTTTGTTGATAGCGTTTCTCAAAACGTAGGCGGTTTCAAGGCGGACATGAAACTGGATGGAAACAAAGTATCGATCGACGTTCCTGCATTGAAGGCAAAATACGTTGGTGACAAAAATGCGGAGGCAACCGAGATCGTAGGCAAATGGACGCAAGGAATTCCTTTGGATCTTCGTCTCACCAAAGTGAAACTGGTTGCTCCATCGGAACGCGTTGCTCCAAAGCGTCCGCAGACTCCGCAGCCGCCATTCCTGTATCAGATCGAGGAAGTAACTTTTAAGAACGAAGCAGACGGAACCATTTTAGCTGGTACGTTTACGCGACCGAATTCGGGCGGGCCCTTTCCAGTAGCCATTTTGATTTCCGGTTCCGGCCCGCAAGATCGCGACGAGACACTTTTGGACCACAAGCCGTTTTGGGTATTGGCCGATCATTTGTCACGTCGCGGCATAGCGGTCCTTCGATTTGACGATCGCGGGGTCGGCAAATCGACCGGTGCGTTTGCCAAAGCAACGACGGAAGACTTTGCACGCGACGTTCGATCCGCCATTGCGTTTGCCAAGACCGCAGCCTCCATCGACCCTCGCGGAATCGGCCTCATCGGTCATAGCGAGGGTGGCTTAGTGGCCACGATGGTAGCCGCCGGAAACAAAGACGTAGCCTGGATTGTGCTGATGGCCAGTCCCGGCGTCAATGGAGAGGAAATTCTATACTCGCAGGGTCAATTGATCATGGCTGCCGAGGGGGGCAATGAGGAAGCAAAAAAGAAGCAGCGAGTGCTTCAAGAACATGTTTTTGCTAAGGTAAAAGAACTGAAACCATCAGACGATATCGAACCATTTGTTTCGGGCGTCGTCGACAAAATCATCGCATCCACAAAGGAGCTTGATCCCAAGAGGGAACAGGAAAAGGATGAAGCCGATGAATCAGAGAAGGCAGGTCGAGCAGTTCTCACCGCGATGGTTCGAGCCAATTTGCAAGCCATGAACGATCCGTGGTTTCGGTTCTTCACACGTTACGAACCTGGCCCGGACTTGCAAAAAATCACATGCCCGGTACTCGCGATCAACGGTGAGAAAGACGTGCAAGTCGATCCGAAATTGAATTTGCCAAAAATCGAATTTAGCCTCAAGGCGGGCGGCAACAGCGCTTTTTCGATCAAGGAATTGCCGGGACTAAATCACCTGTTTCAAACCTGCAAAACGGGTGGGGTCAGCGAGTATCAATCCATCGAGGAGACGTTGTCTCCCCTAGCTCTTGAAAGCATCTCGTCATGGCTACAAGGGCTTTATGCAGGCAAGGCTTCTCGCAACTAACAAATAATGCGATCACCAAAGAGATTCTAAGACGAGCGGCATTCGTTGCGTTACCTTAGCTTAGGCCCTTGCTTCTTTGTCGCACCCGGCAGGTCCGTCCTACCGTAGGTCACTCTTACCGAGAGTGACTTTGCGTTGAAACGTCTCAGGGAACCATGCTAGAAATAGAAGTATTCGCTCTCCTGCTCGCGCAGCTCATCCTCAGATGGGAACGAAACATTCTCATAGAGTTCCTTCAATGGCAAAGTGCAGTCTATTTCGGGCAATGGAATAGTTGCTTCGCATCCAAAATAGGTTTCGATATCGAAACCGTTTTCCCTCCTGCGGTAAACCATGGCCATTGCCGAATTCTGTTCGACTAGGATATATACACACAAAGCATCAATCGTTAAGTACGCCTCGCGCTTCTCGTTTTCATCCGTTCGTCGGGTCGAATCGGAAACAACTTCGACGATTAAAATGGGAGCATCGTGAAACGTGTCGCTAGGTGGGTTGAGCAAGCAAACCACCGATGCATCCGGATAGTAAAACCTAATACCCTTGGAAAGCCGGACACGAATCTTAGTGTCCGAATTGAATACTTGGCATCGATGCCCGCGAAGTTGCGAGTGCAACAAACCGGTCACGTTGGTTGCGATGCGGTTATGCGAATTGGTCGCGCCAGCCATGGCATAAACGGCGCCCTCGATGTACTCGTGCTTGCGTTTTGCTTCACCTTCGCCCTGAAGGTAGTCGCGAACCGAAATCGGCCTAGAATGGTGCGCAGAACTCATTGGTCAATCTCTTCTCAATCGGATTTCTTCGACGCTAAGCCAATATATCTTGGACAACATTCCCGTATACATCGGTCAACCGCTCATCCCGCCCTTGATGAAAGTAAGTCAGCCGGGTGTGGTCC
>JANLUJ010000367.1:0-4877 GCA_031363425.1 Pirellula sp. | reverse complement strand
TTTGGTGCTGGAAAGGTGGTTTTCGTCGCGGTTGAATTGGAGAGCGCGCCGATACTTGCTTGGGAGAGTCGCCCTAACTTGTTACAGAAGTTGCTCGACGATCAATGGGAAAAGAGGGATGCTACGACCGACAAACGCGTGTATCTTGGCTACGACGACATCGCGGGTCAACTCAATTCAACACTCGATAACTTTCCGCTTTTGACCCTTGGGAACTTAGCGTCGATTGCAATACTTGTGGGATTGTTTTGTCTTGTGATTGGCCCCATGGACTTCTTTCTAGTTTCACGCGCTTGGAGAAAACCGGTTGGCACTTGGATTACGCTTCTCGTATGCTCTCTTGGCAGCTGCCTATTTGTTGCAGGCTTAGCGCGACGTTGGAAGCCGGAAATGCCAAGCATCAATAGTCTGGAGTTGCTGGAAATCGACTATCAAACGCAGATGCTTCGAGGGCGTTGCTTTATGCATTGCTATGGCGGCAATCGTGGCACTTTTGATTTTTCCGCAAACCGCCGCACGCAGGGTTTGAACTCAGCGACAAAGAATGCAAGTCGGATAGTCCAACTCGATTGGTTCGGCCAGCCGGGCAAAGGACTGGGCGGTTTCGAATCGACGGTTGCCACCGACCGAGGCATGCCAACGTACACGATCGCTGCCGTTCAAAACGAGCCGCCATTGAGTTCGGATAACTCGAAGATCGAGGGCAAGTCAGGCTTTGACGGAGCATATGGAATTCAAGGCGTCGGGATTCCTGCGGCTGGCACAAAAGCGCTTTGTGCATCTTGGCAGGAGAGTATTTCGCTGCCTAAGGAAACCAATAGTCTTACGATGGTCGCGGGATCTATCGACTTACTCGAGGGGAGTTTTGAGAACCCATTGGACGTCGATCTACTCGACTCCTTGCTCATCTATTGTGGCCGAGCCTATACGCTTGACACGCGGATTCGAGTTGGCCAGCGCGTTTCTTTTTCCGCGTCGACCGTTCCGAAAGATATTACACGTCGCTTGCAACGGCGTCAAAATATTGGTGGCGAAGAGCGAAGTACCCCTTGGGATCCTGCAGATGCTGGCAAACTTGATCGTTTGATGGAATTGATTAGTTTCCACGAATCCGCGGGAAGCAGCAAATACACCGGGCTCTACAACCGGTACCTGAGTGAGTTGGACTGTTCCGACGTGATTCGATTGGATCGCGCGATCCTGATCTGCGAATTCAATGACTCATCGCTCGTTTGGTCGATGCGTAGGAACTCGGTGCCAATCCAAGCGACCGAGGGGAAAAGAAAGACATTTTTGCGATTGATCATTCCTGTCAGTAAATTCAAAACCGCATCGCCCGTTTCGGGTTCCGTCAATCCAGCCATCGGTCAAAAAAAGTGATCAAGACATCACAGCTCACAAAAAAATACGACGACATGTACGCAATTCGGGACATTGATCTCGATTTGGGCCAAGGTGATTTGTTCGGATTCATCGGGCCTAACGGCGCAGGTAAGACAACCACGATGCGAATCATCGCAACGCTATTAACACCGACTTACGGCGAAGCTTATGTATGCGGTTACTCGATTTACACGCATCCAAAAGAAATTCGGCGCCTGGTAGGATACATGCCGGATTTTTTCGGCGTCTACGATGACATGACAGTCATTGAGTATTTGGATTTTTTTGCTGCCGCGTATCGCATCGCACCGCAAGCGCGTCGCAAACGCTGCGACGAAATGCTCGAGGTCGTGGACCTTGAGTTCAAGCGGGATGCTTACGCAAACACACTATCTCGAGGGCAAACGCAACGTCTTGGTTTGGCGCGCGTCTTATTGCACGATCCGGCAGTATTGCTTCTCGATGAACCTCTGAGCGGCTTGGACCCTCGCGCAAGAATTGAAATGCGCTCGCTCATGCGTCGACTCGGGTCTATGGGCAAAACAGTTATCGTGAGCAGCCATATCTTGCCCGAGCTAGCTGACGTCTGCAACAAGGTAGGAATTATCGACTCGGGAAAAATGATTGCAAGCGATGATGTTGCATCTATGATTCGACAAGTACGACCCAATATGGCAATCCTGATCGAACCGGCATTGAAGACTCAATTAGAAGCTGCCGCCAAGATTCTCAGCAATCACGAATTGGTTCAATCCGTGGATATCGTTTCCGAGTCGGTTAAGGCGACTCTCAAGGCTGATGCGGGAGACTATTCATCGATAGCGACTATGCTGGTCAGCAATGGAATTGCAATCAAACGATTCGCAGAAGAGGAGATTAATCTAGAATCCGCATTCATGGCTTTCACCAAGGGTGCTGGATCGAAGATATAAAACTGCAGAATTTTTAAACCACAGAGTCACGAGGGACGCAGAGAATCGCGGGACTGATTGTTTTCAACCTCTGCGATCCTCGCGTGACTTTGGTTCAAATTAGCGACTGTGCTGGTGCTACTTCTTTTCAGCTTTTGCGAACTTGGCTTTTTCGTAAGCTTCTTCACCGAACAGTTTTGCCATCTTGTCGTCGTCCGACATCTTTTCTGCTTTGCCTTTGCAGTTCGTGCAGCAGAATCCGACGGATGCACCCTTGAACTCGACCGAAAATTCCTTATTCAAGTCGCCACCTGAGAATGGGCAAGCCTTTTGTTCAACTTGCTTGGAAGCGATCAGTTGATGATTGGCTTGGGCGGCTTTAGCCTTCTTGTCGCCATCAAACTTCTTTAAGCAATTTTCGCAGCAGAAGTACACTTTGCCGTCTTTCCAATCGCTCGATTGAGCTTCCTTGGCTGCGGCGCCTGACATCAAGCACTTTAGCTTGGTGAAATCAACTTTCGTGTCGGCAGCAATGCTAACTGCGGCAAAAGCGGCGACGAATGCGAACAGGCCAGCGATCCATGAATTCTTCATAGTCTTAAATCTCCAATTATGCGGACAAAAATCATTTACACCAACCGCAAGTGTAAATGGTAAGGCGATCCTCTGTCAATCTGTTGCAGAAAGTCGTGGACCAATTAACGAGTCTGGCAATTGAAGTTACAATCCTTGCATGATGCACAAATATGCTCAATTACGGTTACAAAAAGGGAAAAATGCATGCAACGGACGGCTGGCGAATGAATGACGAAATCCCAATCAAATCAAAGATTCTGGTGGGTGTAATTATGGGATCCCAGTCCGATTGGGAGACTATGCAAGAGTCTTGCAAGGTCCTAGCGGAATTTGAGATCCCGTTCGAAGCCAAAGTTGTATCGGCGCATCGCACCCCCCATTTTATGGTCGAATATGCTTCGACGGCAAAGTCGCGAGGTATGCAGGTCATCATTGCTGGCGCTGGAGGTGCAGCCCATTTGCCAGGAATGGTTGCGTCCTGTACGCCGCTCCCCGTTCTCGGAGTACCCATTCAAAGTCGTTCTCTGCAGGGGCTTGATTCATTGTTGAGCATTGTACAAATGCCTGGCGGAATTCCGGTCGCGACGTTAGCTATCGGAGCATCCGGCGCTAAAAACGCTGGACTGCTTGCGGCCAGAATCCTTGCTCTTGGCGACACGGTCATTCGAAGGAAAATGGATGACTATATGGCTAACCAAACCCAAGCCATTTTGGACAAGCAAAATCTGATTTGATCTTTCGGCTGCCAACGCAAACCCTGCTATTTTTTATGGATTCCAGACTTCGAATGATTGCCCCGGGTTCTACTTTAGGGGTTTTTGGTGGCGGGCAACTTGGTCGTATGTTTACTCACGCAGCTCAACGGCTTGGCTATCGAGTCGTCGTGTTTACGGACGAGCGTGATTGCCCAGCCAGTCAAGTAGCGCACGAAACCATTTACGGTGACTACCTTGATCCGAAGGCTGTTCGGCAGTTCGCAGAGCAGGTCGACGTGATCACGCTCGAGTTTGAAAACATCGCACTTGAGGCAGTGGCGCGAGCAGCCGAGATCACACTAGTTCGACCGGGTGTGCATGTCCTAGCCGTTGCACAGCACCGACTCAATGAAAAACGAACGCTAAAGCAGGCCGGCTTTCCGGTGACTCCTTTTCATGAGATTAGGACGCTAGCGGACATCGAGCCTGCTGCTGCAGAACTTGGATGGCCCTTAGTTCTCAAAACCGTCAGTTGGGGCTACGACGGTAAAGGACAACGGAAAGTTGCAAATGCATCGGAAGCGAACGACGCAATCGAGTTGCTTGGCCCGGAACCATTGATCGCAGAGAAATGGATTTTGCACATTGCCGAGGTCTCGGTCATCGTCGCAAGGACCGCTATCGGCGACACTGCGGTCTATCCTATGTTTACGAATTCCCATTCCAATCACATTCTTGATATCACGACCTGTCCGGCGGAACCATCGTTGCAAGCAGTAGCCACAAACGCAGAGTCCGTAGCGCTAGCAGTCGCAGAGTCTCTACAGTTGGAGGGAATTCTGTGCGTCGAGTTTTTCGTTGTCGGAAGCGGCGAAATCATGATCAACGAAATAGCCCCGCGCACTCACAATTCCGGCCATTTGACTATCGAAGCCTGCAGGACCAGTCAATTTGAACAGCAGGTTCGTGCGATTTGCAATTTGCCGCTAGGTGACACGTCGCTGATCCAGCCTGCCGCAATGGCCAATTTGCTCGGCGATGTTTGGGGGGACGGCTCGCCGCATTTTGAACGCGCCCTGCAATGCACTGCGACCTACTTACATCTCTATGGCAAGAGCACCGCAAGGCAGGGGCGCAAGATGGGACATTTGACGAAGCTGTCTTCGTCAGCGTCGGTGGCATCGACAGAGTTAATAGCAATGAGAGACGCCATGCGTTGCACCGAGGGCAAGTTGTTTTAAGATTTCTTAGGCGGTCACGAGATTGCCTTGAGACCCAATTCTTGGCTTGCGAAGCTCTTGATGCGAAACGA
>JANLUJ010000365.1:0-10590 GCA_031363425.1 Pirellula sp. | reverse complement strand
GTCACGAGGCCCACAACGACGCCTCCCATGACTAGCGGATTCTCAAGACATATCCAGGGAAATACCGGGAAACGGTATAAGGTCACAATGCTGTCACTAACCAGGGGCTGATTCAGAAAACCATTACCAATGCGACCAATTATCGGGTTAAACCAACCACCCAGCAAACTGATCGCGACAGCTGTGCAGCATGCAGCGAGATGATTGACACGGAGGCAAAGCAAACCAACCAATAGTGTAAATACAATCAGATTGTCCATAGGTACTAGTCCCAGCATTATCCCGATAGCTATACCTAACGAAACCTGCTTCGGCTTGCGATGCTGGGTAAGGATCGCAATGATTCGCTTTGAATTTCTGCTGATCCGTAAAAACATGGTCCTATTGAATTCTCTGCGTAACATGGAATCTTGAAGCAACGTTCTACCGGCACCCGCGTCGAGCGACCCCGTTCTTGAAACATCGGTTTGTCCGGCAGGAAAATAAAGCTGAATACGAAGACATTGCCGATATTGCGGATTTTGAATGCGTTTCCATCGCTAGCAAATCAACATCATTTGCACTCTGTGTTCAAATGATTAGGCTTTAGTGCTCTATCCATTTTAGGAATTCGGGTTGGCAAACAGAGTGGCACGGCGGTCTCCGCCGTGATTTCTCCGCCGGATTTTTCTCGGTTGGGACGACCGAGCCCGTTTCAACGGCTACCCAAAAATATCCCCCAATCAAAACAAAAGTATCAAGATGAATGAACCTGATGATCCAAAAAAGGAAGAAGAGACAATCGAGCTGGATCAGTTTCTTAAGCTTGCAGAGGTCACCCAGTCAGGAGGACAGGCTAAGCATTTGATTCAGTCGGGTGCCGTTTTGGTGAACGGCATCGTCGAAACACGACGTGGCAAAAAGCTTCGGCCAGGCGACCGCGTTTTGGTTGGCGGCGAAGAGTTCATCGTCGGATCAGATTCCGACGATGAAGACGAATCATTTTAGCTAACATGCGGCATACCGCTGGCGAATCAAAACCTCTCTGCCACTGGTGTCCATTTGTACAGCATGCGTGGCGCCTTTTGACTCGCCTTGGTGGGCAATGCGTCCACCCTGGATAAGTGTATGCACGAAGTTGACAGTTTCCGAAACCTCGTCCGGATCAGGCTCCGCTATTTGTACGTATCCTATATTCCCATTCGAAGTGATCTCGACGTTTACTTCGGCCGGGCGCTCGACGTAAATGCCGTCAAACGCTCCTAACTTGGCATCGTTGAGTTGCAACAGTTGGTTAGCTCGGCCATGAATCACTCTGCCATGGATGCCCGTGGAGGCGAACGCGTTTAGTCCATGATGCGATGCCAAGGCAGGAGCGATTGCCATAGCAATGTTATGCATGTCGCCAGGTGCAACGATGTTTGCTATGAGTAGCGGGGCGTCGCACCAATTCGTAAAGCAATGAATTCCCGGAATGGTAGATCCGAAACGAATCGGAATCACGCCATAGGCTTTGTATTCAGCAAGATGGCTCACCTCCGCGGTAATGAATAAACACTCGTCGAGCGCTGCTGGCGATTGAAGTCGAACAAGTGCATTCTCGAACACACTTCGATTCGGCAAGGAAACTCCAGCCCGCGAAGAAATCGTAACCTTGGTTTCGAAAGGTTCGAAGAAGTTGGCTAGGCCCGTTGGCTCCAAAACAGTCTTGCGATACTGTGTTTCGAGCGCACAGATCTTCGCCTCGGTTACTCGTTGCGAGGGCATTTCGTAGTTGGATACGACCCCAAATAATAATGGGTTGCCAGTCGTCGTATGCAATTGAGCTATGGATTTGAGTGCATCGAGGACGCCAGGTATGGGTTTTCCCATTTGAAGTAGCGTTTTATCTACATCGAAGAATGCTACGTTGACCATGTTCGTCCCCTATTTTTTGTCTCCCGTTTCATCGTTGGATGGTACCAGAACACTGTGGAATTTGTCCTTTTTTCTCTTTTTTCTATCAATTTCCGCTGTTTCCACGGCGCCATGTTGCCAATCCAATGTGGTTTTTACTAAGCTGTTTGGGAGTGCATCCATGCATTTTTTGTTTCGTTCGTTTTGAAAGAGGGTTTTATTTATGCTTTACAAGAAATTGTTTTTGTTAGTTGGATTGCTTGCGATGGCGGCGCTACCAACACGTGTTTCGGCGACGATCATTCAGTTCGACATCAAGGGAAAGGGAGGAACCGGCATGTTGGGAACCAATGAGAATCCAGCAAATGCCAGCGGGGCAAGCGGTGGCGAGGTTGGAGCTGGGGTTTTTTTCGATGACGTAACAAAGGGTTTGACACTCAACGTTGGTTGGGGAACGGCCAATGGCTTTACCAACCTAACTGGTGCTGCAAGCGGCTTCCACATTCACAACCCTAACACTGCTGACCAAACTATAAATGGTGGCGTCATCATTGACTTTATTGGCCTTGGACTTGCCCCGAACGTCACGGCCAATGCAGGCGGCATATTTAACCAAACGGTTACGTTGAACGCTGCCCAAGAGACCGCTCTCTTGTCCAACTTTCTGTATCTCAACGCGCATACCGCTGCCAATACCGGCGGCGAAATCCGTGGCAACTTGGTCGCTGTGCCTGAGCCAACCTCGATAGCTCTCATCGGATTGTCGTTGTCTGGACTGGCATATCGCCGGTTTCGCCGCAACGCGGAACGCAGCTAAGATAGTCGTTACGTTTGCGGAACGACAAACCTTGATTGAATTCCAAGCCGTGATTTGCAAAAGTCACGGCTTGGTTCGTTTACCATTCGATGGTTCCCTATTGCTCTGTCCAGATTAGCAATTGGGGGTGGTAAACAGAGTGGCACGGCGGTCTCCGCCGTGATTTCTCGGTCGGGACGACGTAGCGACTTTCGATGTTTACCCAAAGAATGTTGTGGCTAGCCTAAGAAGCATGGCCCCTGCGCCGTGCTTAACCTGGGCCCTGTCTAAGCTATGTTCGCGTTTGTCTAGCAATCAACTCCGTATGATTATCCATCGCCGAGCAGTAGCGAGCCCTACTAGAACGCAAGCCAAAAGGGCGACGCTCGATGGCTCAGGCACCGCGGTCAGGAATCCTCTAAGTTCGCCGTCGCCAGTTGGAAACGCAGTTGTCTTAATACTTAGGTAGGCCTTTTCGTTTTCAGCGGCCAACACAAGTTCGCTTAATACGGTCACAATCGATCCGCCGCTCGAAGTAATGAACGTCGAGTTGTAACTACCGCCTAGCGCAAGATCAAATGTCTGATCGTATGTGCCTGACGTTGCTCCCGTAAGAGAACTAAAAAAATCTGTCGTCGCAATGGGAGCTGTGCCAGCCAGCGGACTGGGCGTCGTTGCGTGAATATGAGAGGTCAACGTATTACTGGTGAGCCCGCCAAATGGCAATTGGACCCTCATGGTTACTAGATCCAAGTCAAATGAAAGTTCCCTCGTTCCTAGGCCACAAGATTTTTTAGCGGTCAACTGATGGTGCCTCGAAAAACTGAGCGTACGTCTTTGCGTGGAAAAAAAGACGTTGAGGAGTTAGAGTATTCGTGCCTTCAGTATTCATTTTTATTAGCACTGCACGATCGGGGGATTTATGAATTCGGCAATTCCTTGGCTTATTGGCCTATCATTTCTGGTGTATTCTCAAACCAAGTTGAACGCAAATTTTGACGAGACTAGCAAGAAGACGGATTCATCAAAATCGAAGACACCACAGAAGGTTGCATTGAGTCCAATGCATGTTCAACAGAAATACATGTCTTATTGCACCCACTGCCATGGATTAGATGGCCGACCGACTCCGTTGGTTGAGCGAGTCATGCCGGAGATTCCTGATTTCAGCCGATTCCCATGGGGCGACTACGACAAGCAGGAAATTATTGCAAGCATTTCCGGAGGGACAGGCCAGATGCCCGGCTTTAGCAGAGTACTCACGAAGATCGAAATGGAAACACTGGCAGTATTGATTGCCAAATTCCCTACTGGAAAGCCATTTTCGATTATCGAAAAAACTAGTCGATATCGCACAGCAGACGGACGACTCGTCGAACGGTTCGCTGAGTTGGAGGATAGGTTTCGCTCGATTCGCGATGGCAGTACGGAAACAAATCAAAATGACGAGTTGCAGTTTTGATTGCTTAACAATACTTAGTTTGCGTACCGATCATAATGCTAGCGCTTTGGCGTGCCACGCGTAGTGGATTCCAATGGGAGAGCGAGGCTCCTGCCGAGCTTGGCATTGGTTCGGCAGGAGCCTCTCCCTACCGGTATAAACAATGTTGCCGCTCGCCTTAGCAAAAAAACAACTGCAAACTAATGAATGGACTAGAACTGATCTTGCATTCGATGCGGTGGAACGAATATCGAGTATGCCGATTCATTTCCTTCCTTTTAGAATTGGTATTCGATGGAAAATTGTTTTCGTCGACTCAGTTGTAAGCCGTTTTTTTGGGGAATACTAGCTGCTACGCATCTCCACCTAGGTCTATTCAACGCAGATCAACTCAGCGCGCAAGAGGCATTGCCCTCTCTCAATTTGGCGAAGCCAGGTAGTGGGGTCAATCCAAAGCAATCACAGGGCGATTTAGAGCTTCTGCGACAGCAGCTAGGAGTTCTTCAAGCGCGCCTCGATCTGTTGATTGAACACCACGACGAGGTAACAGATACCCTCGATCAAAGAACGCTTGAATCGATTCAACGCGACGCGAGCCTTCGCAATGAAGTCGACGCTACTCGCGAGATGTTAGACGCCGCGCGACGCGACGCCGACTACAGTCGCGCGCCCTTGCGCGAGACCTATAACACCTTTAGGAATAATCAATCTCAATTTTGGTTTGGCGGAACACTCTCTGGTGGCTACACCGATTTGGACAATAGGAATTCGACGTTTTCGGCGGAAACGTTGTCACCGCATTTTTATTTGCTTTTGAACGAGCACTTTTTGATAGAGTCCAATCCCGAAATCACAGCCGGTGGTCAAGTGGACCTCGAATCCGCTCAACTCGATTACTTCATGAACGACAACATCACGCTGGTCTTCGGTCGGTTCTATGCTCCGCTTGGTTTTATGAACGAGCGGCTACATACCTCCTGGATCTACAAGACTCCGGACAAGCCGATCATGTTCCAGCAGGTTTTTCCTAGCACGACTTCATTGCAAGGCATGCAGATTCGCGGTGCCAGATATGTCGCGGATCTTCCTCTCAAAGCCGAGTATGCTTTCTTCGCAGCCAACGGTTACTCAACCGATGACGCGGTTTCGAATGCATCTGTCGCTGCCAATTTACGTGCTATGGATGCACTCGGATCGGACATCAATAACGACAAGGCGTTTGGAGGTCGATTGGGAATTCAGATCCCAACGATTGGACTTATATCGGGCGTTTCCATGATGCACAATGGAGCGTACGACCGCGACAACCAATTCGGACTGGAACTTTTCGATGTAGATGCATCGTTGCGACAAGGGAATTGGGACTTCACTAGTGAGCTGGCGACGGTTCATCAGGAAACTCCTACCGTTCCGATACGCCGTTTTGGAATGTATGCACAAGCTGCATACCGCAATTTCGCCAGCCGCCATCCGGTCGTTGAAAAGCTTGAGTACGTTGTCCGATATGAAAACGTGGACTTCAAAGGAATCCCAACGAGTGCGGCCAACTCGAATAACGCTCTCGATCGAAATCGGTTCTCCACCGGCATCAATTTTTATCCCTACCCGAGTTTGATCTACAAACTGCATTACATTTTTGACGACGAACATTCACAACGATCCACACAAGGATTGTATGCAAACGTTTCGCTCGGATTTTGATAGCATTGGCCAGCCAAAAGCCGGAAAAGGAGTAATCATCATTTCCCTTGCGCAAAAACTTACGAAACTAGCATTGGTAAGCCTAGCTACCATGGTGGCTAGTATTGCCGGTTGCGCTGGGCCCTACTCGGCCCACACTTGGTCACGTGATTTCGGATTGAGGCGGATCCCCAACGAAGCCCCTAATGTTTCGAAGGGCTTGAAATACGATCAGCGAGTCGATGGAGGAACTCTTTACAAGCAGCATTGCAGTAGGTGTCACAATGCAAGGCCACTCGGCGAACGGTCGTTTGCGCAAAATGAGGTGTCTTTAGCGCATATGCGTGATTTCTCCGGATTGACCGGGGAGGAATACCGAAAGATAGTCCAATACATGCGTCGTTGGCACGGCGTCGGCCCTGCGACACCTGAAGTAGAGACAACACCGAAGCGGTTTTTTTACAACGAGCCCGATCGAAAGGGTACTTTGCAATCAGAGCCAATTGCGCCAAACGACGTTGAGGACGAAAAGACGGAAGAACCCGGAGCCAAAACTTAAGGCTCCGAGCGGGGAAGCAGTCCTCCGCTTCCACCGATCAGTATAATCTCGGACACCTATTTCATGAAAAGTTTACTTCGCGCACGATTCCTGATCTGCGGTGGTTTGGCTACATGGTTATTCTTGGCCGATGCGAGCAAGTTGGTGCAAGCCGATGGGTTTTTGTATCAATTGTGCCAGCGTTGTTCACCAAGTTACGACACACGAAGCACGCATCCAATCGCCAACGGGGCTTTTGCAGGAGACTGGCATTGGTCGAGAAGTCCTGAGCAAGAAAAGAGAGTCGTGCTGGCGTTGTACGGCCGTTATTGCGTTCGTTGTCACGGAGTCGACGGAAGAGGGGTCTGGGACATTCCCGATGTCCCAGACTTTACGAATATTCGGTGGCAACAATGCCGATCGGATGAACAAATCGTTCGCCTGACGATTGAAGGGCGTGGCGCCTGCATGCCGGCATTCCGCGGTACGCTCAGCGTGGAAGAGACATGGGCTATGACGAGGTACCTGCGAACCTTTGGTGTGACTCCTAGAAGTGAATCGAGTGTGTCATCAAATGCAGCCCCACCGCCCAAGCCGACAACTGACAAAAAAGAAACAACCGACCAGAGGAACTCCGTCGGTAGGGATAAATAGTCGATTCGAACTCAACTATCGCTTGTCCTGCGGGGTTATTCTGCTTCCCGCTTAATCAAAAAGGCCTACGGCCCCACGTTGTTTGCAAGCGTTGGAATGCTGGACGCTCTTCTACGGAAATGAGCGTTTTCCATGCAACAACCAGCCGATAGGCGTGTATCGAACAAACACAACATAGGTTGCCATGCACGAAATCATTGTGCCCGACAGAACGAGCATGAACTTTAGCCATACCGATAAATCCATTGGCGCTAGAAGCGTCTGCAAGAAGATCACGATCGGCAGGTGAAGAAGATACACCCAGTAAGACGAGTCCGAGATAAAAGCAAGAAAGGGATTCTTGCAAGCCATATAGCGTTGGCCTAGGAGCAATGACGTGATCGTTAGCAACACCGACAAATACGCGGTTAGACATGCCACCGCAACTTGAATCCAAAAACCTTGTGACAACTTCCCGTCAACGATTGCGTTCAGGTCTAAAACGGGCATTAACATATAGTACGGCACAAACACTAGCATGCAAATCGTCAAAACATGCCAGACATACGGGTGCCAAGAATCAAGGAATTGCTCTCTCCCAAACAGTTGCCAGCCTGCAACATAAAACAGGCCGTAGAACGCGAACGGCCAAATCTGTGGAACGAACGACTCCGGTGCAGGCATCGGAGCACCTGCGGCCAGCGCTCCAGGAATCAAAATCATCGGAAAAAGAAACAGAATTCTTGAATGCCGATACAACATTTCCAGCTTCAGCCATTTCACGGCGCACAACAGCGCTCCGATCGTCGAAAAGGCCATTAGATAATAGAGAAACCAAAGGTGCATCGTTGTCAGCGGTTGCCTTTTTGGGGCTCCTGTGCTGGCCTTGGCGGCTGCCGCAATGAATCCCATCAGGCCGCGAGGCTCGACGAGATACGATAAAGAGAAAACGATGACAATCGTCATGGCAGCCAAGAGAAAGGGATAGAACAAGATGAAGGGGACCACAACCCGCAAGCATCGATTCCACATGAAGTGCCCTAGTCCCTTTCGCTCAATGACCAACTTTGCAAAGTAGCCGGACAGCAAAAAGAAAAGCCCCATTCGAAACAGATGGATGAACCAGATGTTTGCATCGAGAGCGACGCTTGCGTTCGGGTCTGTTGCGAGCCACACCGACTGGGATGGCTTTGCATAGGCAAGTGCCGAATGTAGGAAAACGCCGAGCAGCATCGCCGTCGCCCGCAAGTTGTCCAGGTAGTAGATGCGTTGATTCTGCATCGCTGGCAATGCAGAGGCAAGCTTCACAGATACCTGGGCTATGCCACTGGTTGATTCGTCCATGATGACTGACATCTAAACCAAGTCCCGCTTTCGAGTTTGGAACAGGAAGGCTGTTGCGAGAGCCACAGCGATAACGAGCAGTTCAATACCGATGATCTGCAACACAATGCTGGGCCAAGATAGAACGTTGCTCTTGACCACCTCCGTTACCTCCTCATCTGCGTGCAACTTCATCAATAAAACATTCAAGCACACGTTGCCGCCGACCATCACGCAGATGGTCCAACCCACCGATTCCGAAACGACGGCAGTCACAAGTTGCAGCATGAAACTGCAGAGCAAGAAAAAGAAGATCGCAGACATAACCGCAACGTTGCCCTGCTTGTCCCCAACAAACATAGCAATGACTAAGCACGCGAACATAGCTGTCCACGGGATTAAATAAGTTGTTAGAACGACGGATATCTTGCTTATCGAATAGTCGAGCAAACTGATCGGCAAGCTCATTACGAAAAGCCTGGTTTGATCCGTCGTCTCTGCCAGCATGAGCGTACCGATCAAATGAATTCCGGCTGCGATGGCTACGGTGATCACAAGGATGAAACCGACAAAAGAAAACGTCGAGTTGGGAATGCAAACGAGAGCCGACGCGGCCATTCCGGCTGCGAAGTATGCGAACAATTGTCGACGGCTAAGAAAAAGATCCTTCAAGAACAAAATTCGAATAGCCTGTAGATTCATGACTGACTCCCCTCGCGCCCACGCATTACGGAACTGACGAAAATTTCTTCTAGCGTCATCGGCTCAACAGCTTCGATGACCACCCCTGGTTCATGCAACTTGGATGGCACCTGATCGCTGAACTGGCTGAAGGAAAGCACATGCAGATTTCGGTGGCGTGATTCCAATCTTAAGCCCTCAACGACAGGTGCTTTCCATTCCTCAGGTGCATGCAGTTTGATACGCTTCCATTTCTCGAGGAATTCGTCTCGGTTGCTCGATGCAATCACCTGGCCACGATCGATAAAAGTGATGGAGTCGCTTATCTGTTCCACGTCCTGAGTATTGTGCGAAGAATAGAGAATCGTTCGGCTATCGTCCTCTACAACGCGCATCAGCTCCGTTAGAATCTCCTGCTTGGCAACAGGATCAAGACCATTCGTTGGCTCGTCGAGAATGAGCAGTTTGGGCCGTCTTGCCAGAATCAACAGCAGCATGGCTTTGACACGCTGACCATGCGACAGCCCTTTGACTACTTGCTCTTCGATCAGGCCAAAAAGTTCCAGCAATTGAGTCGCATACGTATCGTCCCACGTGGGATAGAGCGAACGAACAAACTGCATGTGCCAGCCAATGGATTCGGGCTTGTAGAGCCGCATGTCATCGGAAAAGTATCCGATATCCTGTTTTGCTGCGGCTTCGCTGGACGAAATTGTCTTGCCCAACGCCGAAACCGTTCCCGCGTCGGGTTGGACCAATCCCATCAAGATTCGCATGGTTGTGGATTTGCCGGCCCCGTTTGGACCGATTAAGCCAGCGACGGTACCGCGCTCCACCGAAAAATGGATATTTCGAAGTTTAAAGTGCTTGTAGGATTTACTCACATCGATCATCGAAACGGAGAGTTTCGTTCCCGTCGATTCATCAAGTTCAGTTGTCATTTGCCACCCTTTTGAGATTGTTCATAGGCTTCGGCAATTCGCCTTTGCATTTCAGTTTTTGACTTCCCCAGCAATAGTCCAAGACTCACGGCTTGTTTCAAGTGGTCTCGCAATTCGCCTTCCTGAATCGACGCTTGCAATCCTGGGCGATCCGCGACGACCGACCCTTTGCCTTGCCTCGTAAAAATCACCCCCTCCCGTTCAAGCTCCAGATAGGCACGCTTGATCGTGATGACGCTGATCTGGAGACCAGCCGCCAACTCGCGAATGGAAGGTAGTTCGGTTCCAGGGGGCAAATCGCCTACGGCCACACGCCGCTTGACCTGCTCGATCACTTGCAGGTACAGCGGGCGCGGATCGCCGAGCGAAATCGTGATCCAGCTGTGCATTGTCATATACACAGTATACACACAAGACCTTATCGAGTAAAGACACGTTATTGGGAATTTGTATTGGAGAATGACACAGTCGACAAAAGTCGGTGAATACGACAAAAGGGACAATATGTGCCGACACAATATGTTGGGTGCAGTCGGTCGTGCACCAATGATTTTTCAGGCTGCGGCGAGCCATTTGAAAGGAATGGCCTGATTTATCTCAGGTTGATGGTCAAACGAGCTCAAATAGCGATCCCAGATCCGACCCTGTCAGTGGGCGATTAAAACGGGCCAGTTAGGGGGCG
>JANLUJ010000250.1:0-4855 GCA_031363425.1 Pirellula sp. | reverse complement strand
AAAACGTACCCACCATGGAGCTTGATGAAACTCCAAGAACTCTTTTATCCTTTCGCTTCTGCGGGTCATCCGCTTCGTTTTGAGCGAATTCAGATAAACCGCCAGGCCTATGATTGGGACGAATGCAAGAACTAGGAATTTGAGTAAAGTTAAGTTTGAAAATACGTTGGCCGAATTTACCTCGTACTCCTGGAAAGCTGAGTTTAGCAACAACAGCAAAGCTCCTGCTCCAACGCACATAGCTAAGTAAACTGTAAATGAAGCCCATCGCTTGAGATAGGCCAATCTAATCGTCGGCCAAATGAAACCAAACGCCCACAAACAGCAAAAGAACAAATGAGGGAGATCGAATAGTTGCCAGCTAACCTTGGCTTCATAGGGAGCCCACCGCAAGCCAGCGATTGCCAACGCCATACCACATCCCACGGAGGCAAGTCCGATGCTAAACCTCGCCACAATCGATCTGGGGCGAATCGCTGGGTCAAGCACGCTGGAGAGCGGGATGCACAGGAGCAACGCGATTGCGATACATTCGCAGACGAATTGAGGAATTGAAAATAGTCTGATTTCAGGCAACGGTACGCTGATTTTCCCTTTCTCTTGCGCTCCGTCGAGCAATGTAACTCCCGTCTCCGTCGCAACCCACAATTTACCCTGTTCCATGCTTGTCAATTTTGCATTTGACGGTTCCAGTTCCATTAACATCTGCCCATCCGACTCGTCAAGGAGCGTGACGGGCTTACCAGATCCACCGATGAGTATCCGATTGTCGATCGTCGACTCAAGAAACGTGGGAGTTAATGCGAGTTCAAAACCTCGTGGTGAAGAGAAATCGATCTCATCAAATTGCTTTGATAGAACCTTGGTATACCTAATATCGGAAAGACCTTTTTCAATGAACAAATGGTTGTCTTGCGAAATTGTATTCGTGGACCCATTCATGTACCGAAGACCCGTTTGGAATGTGCTCTTATCTACTTTTGCATCCCATAACTGCGCGTGACTATATTCATTGACGAACATAGGCAGCTCAGTATAGAACCCTTCTGACATGAATCCGTCTCGACAAGTTTCGACGACGAGCTTGTCTTCTCCGTGAAACCAACCCATCGAACGTATTCGATTTTTGGTCCATTTTTGTACTTGTCGAAGCGTCCGACTATTCCATACGATGACCGTGTCGCCTGCAGCCGACGCCGCGAGATAGTCACCGCTAGGACTCCAGTCGACCCGCCAAAACGATTCTTCGATTGAGGCCTCCGGTTTCGATTGCGGCATTTGGATGGTATCGGTCTTGTTACCGGTTGAACGATCCCACAAGCAAATATTTCCTTGCCGGTCCAACGTTGCGATGCCCGGTTTTTTTGGGTGCCAGGCAATGGAAAGTGTGAGATCATTCCCTGTTTCCCAGTTGCTTGTGAGTTCACCGAATTCATTCCTGACTTCTAATCGATTCGGCGACTCACCGACGCTAACAGCAATTTCCCGACCGGTTGGACTCGTTCGGATCGCGTTTATCGCTCCGCTCACTTCAAAGCTTATGTCTTTTAATAAAATATTGTTTGGACGCAATAGTCGTATACTATATGAATCGGAAAACAGAGTGCGATTAGAGTCGTTGAACAGATGGAAATGTCCGCGATAATTTTCCGAACCAACAATTTCGCTAACTGTTTCTGCCGTCTCCGAATTTACAATTTGAACCGCATCCGCTACATGTCCGCTCGAACGATTCCAATGTGCGATACGCCTCCCATCCGGGCTCCAGCTAAAATTGGATTTAAAGGGAGCTGCGATTTTGATGTCAGGTGATTGGTACTCACCGAGCCCAGTACTTCCAGTCCATCGACTTCCGTCAGGTGACCACGACGATACATGAAAGGGCCAACGTTTGTTGATTTTTCCGTCTATTGGATTGATAAAGACGGTCTCTTTACCGGTCGAGATTGCAAGCGACGAATCATCTACTGTCCAGGCCGACGATAAAACATTGCCACTCATTTGCGATAGAGCTGTCGCAACAAAACCACTGCTTGGTGCGAATGGTGAATGAATAGCGATCTTCCCGTTTCCATATATTTCGGCAAGCCGATCTCCGGCATGACTCCAGTGGATCGATTCAACTCTTTCACGAGGAATGCGATTAGCCCTCCAAAGCAGCTTTTGTTCTAAATAGTCCCAGACTTGCAAGTCCCCATCCGTGCATATCCCAATCAACGATCTGGAAGGATGCATGGCGATGGACTCATCGAAAAAAGACAACTGTGAAATAGCTGGTTTGCCTTGCGTCATGATGGTCAGACTGGGTGGCTTGCTCTTCAGCTCTAAAATGCGATCAGTGACACTGAATCCAGAAGTGTCTACCTTAGAATCATGACGCGATTCGCCATTCCAAATCCAGAAGTCGATACGGTATGCGTTGGGTCGGAAGGGGTTTAACGTTCTTTGCCGCCGGCAAACAGCAAAAACCGTCGCGGCGTTATTCCACTTTGCACCGACAATGTTACCTGAGTCATCCGATAGCATGAATTCCACGGAGCACTTTTTCCGCAGGTAGTTATTTTCCCATCTGCCGGAATTCGATTCCTTGCTTGCTCGCTCTATCTCCATTAGGTTCCTAACAAATCGCTCCTGGTGGTTGTTTTCAAGTTCCCAAACTGCATTTCGAGTTGCGAGCGCATTATCCCGTCTTCGAAGTGCCTGGTGTGCCCTTTGCGTCGTTATATAAATTGAACACAAAAGGATAGCCGCTAAAACCAATAGCCCTAAGATACTTGCGATTGCCCCGATCCGAGCTGGATTGCGTTTAATCCACCGGCTACCTCGTTCCATGAAAGACACCGGTCTGGCTTTGATTGGTTCTCCTCGGCTCCAACTCTCTAAGTCTTCCGCCAACGACAGGGCCGAAGAATATCGCTTCTCAGGTTCCTTCTCTAGGCACTTTTGACAAATCGTCTCGAGATCGAGATCCACTTGCACATTCAGTTTGCGCAAACTTGGTGCTGGCTCTGATACAACTTGTCGCAACAAGTCCAATGGGGAGTCGGATTGAAAGGGAGTTCGTCCCGCTAAAAGCGTGTAAAGAATAGCGCCCAACGAGTAAACATCGGCAGCCGTGGTTAAGCCTTTTTTGCCCAACGCTTGCTCGGGTGGCATGAATGCAGGAGTGCCAACAATCTCCCCGGTCTGCGTCATGTGAGTGTTGTCAAAGCCTGGCGTCTGCGATTCCACCCGTTTCGCTAAACCGAAGTCGGTGACAAAGGGTGTTCCTGAGGCGTCGAGTAAGATATTTCCGGGCTTGAGGTCGCGATGCAAAATTCCGTATTGATGGGCGGCATGCACCGCCCGAGCAACGATCGCAACCAGCGCGGTAGCCCTCCGCGTTGTATCCGGTTTATCGATAGGCCAACGACCCAATCGAATGGCATCAGCCAGCGAACCGCCCTCAATAAGCCGCATGCTAAAGTAGGGCTCGCCTTCATGTTCCCCCACTTCGTAAATGGGAACGATGTTGGGATGATCGAGATTTGCGGCCGCTTCGGCCTCGGAGCGGAATCGCAATCGTTCCAAATCGGTCGCATATTCCGCGCGGCGAATAACCTTTACGGCAACAATTCGATTTAGGCTAAGCTGTTTCGCTCGATAGACAATCCCCATCCCACCGCGAGCAATTTCAGAGATGAGTTCGTAGTCACCCACATACCGAATACGACGCGGCTCAATCGATGGAGCAGGAGCCGACTCGCTATCGGCCGGCAATGTGTCATCGCTATTTGACGGAGCGTCTGAATCGCCATGTTCCATCTTGTATGCTTTGCTTTTTAAGGATTGAACGGAATCACAACTCCAAGTGCCGTCCCTTAGTGGGTTCAGGTCAAATTAGCATTGTAACATAGCTTTGCCTGCGTTCTTTCTGAGTGATTTCCGCGTTGGTCAAGTAGTCATGGATTATTGCATGTTTGAGTCGACAAACAATTTGGAAAATATCCAATTGAGTCGCCGCTGTTTGGCAATGGCAACTTGAATCACGCATGTGTTGCTATGTAGTTCCTGTAGCCAATTGCACAACTACCTGTTGACTCCATAGTTTGGAAACCATGCCCGGACTTCGGCGGCATGGGCACGCGATGGCGGATCTGAGGCCATCGATGCGCTCTACACAGAGTGGTCCGCAAAGGGCGTCAGTATTGTCGAAGAACCTCATGATGATCTATTTGGGCGGACTTTCCTTATCCCCGATCCCGTTGGCAATCTTATCCGCGTCGCGCCCATTGACTAGAGTATCTGTCCTCAGGGGTATGGGCGGTCGGCATTCAGTATTTTTGCCGTTCTGCGTACTTCACTCGACGGTGCGCGGGTGGCGTCCTCGTGTCTCCACCATGCGTGTTAGGTCGGCGGCAATTCGGTAACGGCTTCGTTCAAAAGTTACTTCCCGGCCTAACCTCCCGTTCAAGCGGACCGGACAGCCACGGGCTGCTAATCTCCCATCATGCCTTCGTCTAGACGTTCCCCATTCATCATTCGGCTGGCTAACGTCGTCGCAATCGAAAGAGGCATCTTGGGCAGCGCTTCTCGCTTATGCCGTAGCGAGTCTAGTAATTCACCGGCGCGGTACCGGTAAAAACAGTCTAGCTATATGGAACTAAAAAAAGCCAGAAGACTTGAAAATCGTAGCTATTCATACCAATTCGATGCTCCGGCGTGTCAAACGCGTTCAAACCGGAGCAAGTTGAGATCGAACTGAATACCGCGAAGCGGTTAAAGAAAATAGCCGGTGGTAAGCGAAGCGCCACCACCGGTCTTCTTGACGTGCATGTAGTTGATCCTGAAGGGATCACAGCAAGTCGTTCGAATT
>JANLUJ010000243.1:0-4879 GCA_031363425.1 Pirellula sp. | reverse complement strand
CGCCCCGAGGATGGCCGAAAATCGTCAAACGTATCCGGCATGTCGTTGTCCATGTTGGCCAGGCGTTCGAAGTCGTCGGCATTGGACGAGTCATCTTTGACAACCAGTTCTCGTTCGTCTTCCGTTTTCGATGAAGGCTTTTCTAAGTACTTGCTGCTGAAGCAAATTGTATTTTCGCAAACGATCGACTCCAATCAATAGAGTCAAGGCAAGGCCAGAACGGGCCTGGTAGTATGTCAGAATAGGCGGAGTGCTTTCGAGCCATGCGTCGCCTGACTTACTCAGGACGGGCTCGTCCGATCGCGTGTATCCAAACGGATCCTCTTTAGCAAACCAGCCTGTGTCAAGCGTTCGCAATTCGCCGCCGATGTGCTTAGGGTGAATCGCCAACCAACATGCTCCCGGACCGCCTCGGGTGTATTTGTAGGATCCTCCGATCATGAAATCGGCTCCTAGGCGAGTCATGTCTACGGGTATAACTCCCGCGGAATGATAAGCATCCAAGAGCACCAATGCACCAACCGAGTGTGCTCTCAGTATGATCTGCTCAAGTCCACTGACGATCTCACCGGTAGCAAAAAGAACCATCGAGATGATTATTAAATCGAGGCCTGGCTTGATTGCGACTAAGATGCGTTCGCCATGCAATTCAGCATCACCTAGCTTCAGCCATTCGATTTCCGCTCTTCCTTTTTTTATGTACGTCTTGAGTATAAAATCAACGCTGTCAAATTCGTTGCATGTTGTCAGGACTTTTATTGGTCGTGTCGGACCTGTCATCGGCAGTGCGTTCAGCACGGTACGAAGTCCCTGTCCGGCTGCAGTTTTTGGAACGACCGCGGTCCCATCTGCTAATCCAATCAGTTTTGCGATTTGGCTTCGGTAAGAATTCATTTCGCCCCACCATGCGTCTAGCCCCCAAGCTCCATCCATCTGTGTGTACCAGGCTTCGATTCCTTCGTTTACATCGAGAGCCATTTGGTCTAGGGGTCTGCCTAACGAATGGTTCGCGAGGTAGATCTCGTTTCGAGCACGATCGCCCGCCATCGATCGCGAGAAAAGCGGCCATATGTGTTCCCTTAGGCCCTCCTCGGTAAGGGGACCAACCCCGAGCTTTGCAACTTGAGCTTCAATGGTCATAGATAGATCAGGTTCCGATTTCAGTTCGGCGCTTCAATTTCGCGATCAGGCATTCCGTTTCTCGCGAAAGGGGGTTTTGATCATAAAGCTCCCGTCGAAGATTGTTTGGACTTTCCGAGTATACCAAAAGGGCAATACAATTGCTCTGCCGACGAGGTCTACCGAGTCGTCCTGAGATCTACTTTAGATAGTGAGAGCGGCTATTTTTGAAATATCAGCCCATCCTCGGAAATTCCATTCTTGAACATGTGCTGCAACACTTTTTCAAAGTTTTCTCGACCAACAGCCACGGACTGGGACGGGATGAGCAGGCGGCTAAAATGGGGTCTGATTTGCGCTATCAACTGGGGTACTTCGATCCCCGCCACTTCGGTTAGGTGATGTGGAATGAACTCCATTTGAAATACTTTGCATTGGGCCAGAATCTGTTGCATGCCCTGAAGTGCAAAGTACTCCGAACCCTCGGTGTCCATTACAATCAAATCAAATCGCTTGTTGATTAGATGGCTGTCCAAGGCGACTGCATCGATCTCTACCTCCTCTGGGCGGTCATAGTAGTACTTGATATCGCGAGCAAGCGGGACTCGTTTGCTTCCGCCAGAATTCGTTCGGTTCAATAGGAACTGGAGTTTCTCGCTCTGATAGCTTGCGGCCAAGTTGTGCACTTGGCAATTCTGGACATCATTTAGCTTGAGGTTGATTGAAAGTAGGTAATAGCTACGTGGGTTTGGTTCGAATGCGACGACTTCCTTGCAGCACTTGGAAAAAGGGATCAGCAACGTGCCGATGTGTGCTCCCACAATCAGAACACGACTTTCAGGACTCAAGAATTGTTGCAATCGATTCACTTCGCCAATGGACCATGAACCGTTATGAAGAAGACTTGCCGCAATCACTGCATCCTCGGGATCTACGGCAAAGATGCCTTGCTCTGTTCGAGCAATGATGGCGTCTGCAAAAGGGCCAAGGGACTTCTTAAACTCAAGGGCCCGTTGGGCCCATAGTTCAAGCCTTGCCCCAACATCTTCTCGCATTGTTTCCTTCATGTTTGTCTCCCTTGGGTTGAGTCGCGATTCGAATCGAGTTTGAATATGATAGCACCGGCGGCAAAGCCAACGTATGAACTTCGTCCTGCGCGCACGCAAAAAACAGTATAGGCATCAAACGGGAACCAATGAAATTCAATCGTCCTGGTCGACTAAAAACATTGAATGGTTGACACATCACTTTCCTCCCTTAGAATTACAATTAAAGACACGGCGTCTAACTTATTGCCTTTCCACGATCATCCGCACCTTCGCCTTCGAGGATTCAACAATGCATTGGTCGATCCGTCTCGTTTGCTTGTTCGTTGTTTTGACGATCATTCCGTACGTCTTCGCAGCTGACCCGCCTGTGGCGTCGATTAAGAGTAGCGCCGAGGAGCGACTGCTTTACATGCAATCCGGTGGCGACAGTTACTCCGTAAAGGTCGGCGAGAGGGGTATTGCCAAGTTTCAGAAGGAACCTGTCTTGAGGTTTACCAATCCCGTCAGCGGTTAATGGGAACAAGCAATGCCAGGCGACTCAAAAAGGTCGGTTCCTTTGTCGTCCACCAAAATAAAGGCTGGAAAATCGACGGCATCAATCTTCCAAACGGCTTCCATGCCCAACTCTGGAAACTCAATCAACTCTATGCCGCGAATATTCTCTTTTGCAAGAATGGCTGCTGGGCCACCAATACTGCCAAGATAGAATCCGCCGTGTTTCTTGCATGCCTCCGTTTCCAGGCGAAAACGGAATTCGAATTTAATTTTGCAGTACCATTTAAGCGTGCGGAATTTGTCAGGTATCTACAACTTTCCGAAGAGGAAGCAACCGCTCTAATAGTTCTTGCCGTTGCGGAAAACGAAGACTTTAAGGCAAAGATGAAAGAGCTAAATCACGAAGCTTTTGAGGTTTTGTGCGGGGCTCTGCCAAGCCTGAGCAAAGAACGAATGCAAAAATTATTCGAGGGCTTTTGGTAATGGTTTTCGTAGCTTCATCCAAAGGCGGGCACTTGGGTTCTTGATCATTCTTTCATGGAGGTAACTGCCATGGCTAGACTCGCGCGTGCGGAAATGTTTGATCCTAGCGAGGTTGCTGTCGTCCATATTTGCGCACGAGTTCGGCGTTGCTTTTTTTTGGCGTTGCCCCGGTTACTGGCAAAAACCACGATCACCGCAAAGTTGGATCGAAGATCGACCAAAAATCTTGTAGCGAATTTTGGAATTGACCTAATGTATTTCGCGATTCTCTCAAACCATTTGCACTTGATCTTCAGGCCGCGAAGTCGCATCACTTTCATTGAGACATCGCATACGCCTTGCTGAATGTTTGCTCCATTTCCCCTTCCGTGTGTTCCGAGTATTCCGTGGTTTAAAAAGAGATAACGTTACTTCTGGTAGACTTCAGTCTGCCGCCCGTTTTAATGGGAACAAGCACTGCCAGGCGACTCAAAAAAGTCGGTTCCTTTGTCGTCCACCAAAATAAAGGCAGGGAAATCAACCGCGTCAATCTTCCAAACGGCTTCCATGCCCAGCTCTGGAAACTCAATCAACTCTACACCTCGAATATTCTCTTTTGCAAGAATGGCCGCTGGGCCACCAATACTGCCAAGATAGAATCCGCCGTGTTTCTTGCATGCCTCCGTGACCTGCTTGCCGCGATTGCCCTTAGCGATCATGATCATGCTTCCTCCTGCCGATTGAAATAGGTCGACATACGAGTCCATTCGCCCAGCCGTGGTAGGTCCAAATGAGCCGCTTGCATAGCCATCGGGTTTCTTCGCCGGGCCAGCGTAGTACACCGGATGATTCTTGAAATAATCTGGCAATGGAATACCAGCATCGAGTCGTTCCTTAAGCTTTGCATGAGCAATATCACGCGCTACCACTATGGGGCCAGACAATAGCAATCGCGTCGTGACTGGATAACGAGTCAATTCGGCGAGGATCTCTTTCATTGGTCGATTCAGATCGATCCGGATCGCAGTATCATCCTTGGCCTCGCGCAAACGATCCGGAATGTACTTCAGTGGCTGCATCTCGAGCTGCTCGATATATACGCCTGTTCTGTTGATTTTTCCCTTTGCCTGACGATCTGCACTGCAAGACACACCAATTCCGATGGGCAGAGACGCGCCATGGCGAGGCAATCGAATGACACGCACATCCAATGCAAAATACTTACCACCGAATTGAGCTCCGATGCCGCACTTGAAGGCCTCCTCGAGCATCCTGTTTTCGAGTTCAACATCTCGGAATGCTCGTCCAAATTCGTTGCCGGTGGTTGGCAGGTGATCAAGGTATTTGGTTGAAGCCAGTTTGACAGTCTTCATCGTCGCTTCAGCTGACGTACCACCGATGACAAAAACGAGGTGGTACGGTGGACAGCCAGCCGTGCCCAGAGAAACCATTTTGGATGTCAAGTATTCGACAAGCGACTTCGGATTGAGAATCGCTCTCGTTTCTTGATACAGCATCGACTTGTTCGCCGATCCCCCGCCTTTGGCCACGAACAACAAGTTGTATTCGTTTCCATCACAACTCAACAAGTCGATCTGAGCAGGTAAGTTAGTGTTGGTGTTTTTTTCCTCCCACATGCTGATCGCAGCATTTTGGGAGTAGCGAAGATAGTTCTCGGTGTACGCATCATAAACACCCTTGGAAAGAGCTTCTTCATCACCCATAGACCAGACAGCTTGCCCTTTTTTCCCAAA
>JANLUJ010000224.1:0-4101 GCA_031363425.1 Pirellula sp. | reverse complement strand
AATCAACGGATTCGATTGTGTGGAGCAGGGCATGGACAACCGAACTTATCCGCTGGAATGATTATGGCTCCGGCGGTTGCCTCACCATCGGTCGCGATCCCTGCTTCTGCTGTCCCGAGTCCTGATTCTGATGGTCCTCATATCGCCTACATCAAATCGCCAATGGTCGGGACTTTTTATTCGCGAGCTAATCCGAATGCAAAAAACTTCGTGGAACCGGGCACAATTGTTCAGAACGATAGCGTCGTTTGCATCATCGAAGCGATGAAAGTATTCAATGAGATTCCGTCTGAAATGCGCGGCAAAGTTGTTCAAGTCCTTGTCAAGAACGAAGAATCAGTCGATTTCGGCAAGCCACTCTTCAAGATCGACACCAGGGGCTAAGAATGTTTAGTCGTGTGCTGGTCGCCAATCGAGGTGAGATCGCGTTACGTATCATTCGTGCGTGCAAAGAGTTGGGCATCGAAACAGTTGCTATTTTTAGCGAAGCAGACCGGGGTTCACAGTATCTCGAATTGGCGGACCAAACCATCTGTGTTGGCTCAGCTAAGTCCATGGATAGCTACTTGCGAGTCGATCGAGTAATTGCAGCTGCCGAGATCGGAAACGTCGATGCGATTCATCCCGGATACGGCTTTCTCGCGGAAAACTCGGGGTTCAACGAAGTCTGTCGTAGTTGCAATTTCACTTTCATCGGACCTTCTCCCGAAGCGATGGAGAAACTCGGCGACAAGAATTCCGCTCGAGAAATGGCTGTTGCTGCTGGCGTACCTGTAGTTCCCGGGAGCGACGGTTTGCTCGAGACGCAAGAGGATGCGATTACGGCCGCACGCAAAATTGGTTTTCCGGTGTTGATCAAAGCGACTGCCGGCGGCGGTGGCAAAGGAATGCGGGTTGCTTTGGACGAAGCTTCCTTGCAAACTTCGATATCTCAAGCTCAAGCGGAAGCCAAGGCAGCCTTTGGAAATGGCGGCGTTTATCTGGAAAAGTACATCGATCGTCCAAGGCATGTTGAGGTTCAAATCATTGCCGACAATCACGGGAACATCGTCCATTTGCACGAACGTGATTGCTCCGTACAACGTCGACATCAGAAGCTAATTGAAGAAAGCCCTTCTCCTCGTTTGCCTGAAGCCACCCGCAAGGAAATGTGCGACGCCGCCGTTCGGCTCATTAAGCAGGCGAGCTACTATAATGCGGCCACTGTCGAGTTCATCGTTGATCAGAATGACAAGTTTTATTTCATTGAAGTCAACGCTCGAATTCAGGTCGAGCATCCCGTGAGCGAGATGATTTCAGGGATCGATTTGATCAAGTCGCAGATCTTAGTCGCGTCCGGCCAACCGCTTCCGTTTTCACAAGCGGACATCAAGCCTGTTGGTGCTTCCATCGAGTGCCGAATTAATGCCGAAGACCCCGACAAAAACTTCATGCCATGCCCAGGTCGAATCGAAAAAATGTTTATCCCTGGCGGTCTTGGGGTTAGAGTCGATTCGCACGCTCATGCGGGCTATACCGTGCCCCCTTTTTACGATTCGATGATTGCCAAGATCATCGTGCACCGCCCAACGCGAGAGCAAGCCATCGAGTGTATGCTAAGAAGCTTGGCCGAACTTCGAATCACCGGCATTAAGACGACGGCTGGTTTTCATGCAACCGTTCTCAAGCAAAAAGAGTTTTTCAATGGGACCGTCGACACGAAATGGGTCGAACGCGAGTTGTTGCCGCGTCTCAAATGATGGTAGAACAGTTGTCTCAACTGTTCCCGCCCTGCGTCACCAACTCAACGTCCGTCCACCTATCCATGCAACGGAGATCTGTAGGAAATTAGGCTGGTACTAAGTCCCGAGCAGTTGAGGACAACGTTGAGGACAACTGCTCTACTCTGAGCGTTATCCGGGTTGGCCAGCAATTGGTAGAATTCAGTCTGCCAATCGACATATAGCTAGTTGATCGATGCCGTTCGGTTAAAACTACTCGGATACTATAGGGGCTCATCGTGATCACTCCATTGAACTCCGTCTATTCAGTGACTCGTAAATTGGATCTGGCAAGTTTGCTTGTTTTCACAGCCTGTTATGGTTTCCTGTTTGCTTTCATGAATCTGTTGAAATTCGGACCTTGGGCCTTCGCAGTGGTTGCTGGCTTTTTCACAAGCGTTGGGGTATCTCAAGCTGTTCTCTTTGGAGGAAAAGCGCCGCGACTTGCATCCTGTGTTGTTGGCGCAATTTACTTCGCTTTCTCGATATTGGATCCATTTAGAGTGGCGGGCGGCCATTTAAGGATCCTACTTGACGCTCCGGCCGTGCTCGTTTTTTCAATCTTTGGGATTTTTTTCGGCTATTGTGCAGGAGCCTGCTTAGGCGGCGTTTTTTTGGTTATTAATTATTTACGAAACCGAATTCACGCTGAAAGAGGCCTCGACAGTGAGTTGCACAGGGAAATCAGCGAAAAGGAAGGTTAGGCCAAGACTGGGTGGGGGTAAACGATTCATTCCGCAGGACTTTTTGGCACCTAAATTGCCCCTAGGAGGGTACATGGTTTGACAGCCGAGATGTCTGGTATTTTAATCAAGGCATCTCAGCAATGAGTTTTGAGGAATTCACCGCAAGAATTCTCATTTGCAAGCCGTGATTTCCGTTCACCCCACCTTTGGAGAATCGTCTCGTATGAAAAGATTATTATTTGTTTTTGCTGTCGTTTTGATGGCAACTGTCGCTTCTAAGTCTGCTTTCGCGACGAAGGAATTTGGCATCGAGTTTAGCAAGTACTACGTTGAAGAAAGTAAGAACGACGACTTCAAGAAACTGGTTGCCGAAGCCAAATGCAACGTTTGTCATATCGAAGGTGAAAACAAAAAGAAGCACAATCCATACGGTGAAGCACTAAAGGATGGTGGTTTGTTGAGAAAACCTTACATGGAAATGATCAAAAAGGAACCTGACAAGGCTCGTAAGGAAATCGAAGCGATTCTTAAAAAGTGCGAAGAAAAAAAGGCCGCCGGCAAGGAAAAGAGCTTTGGCGATCTCATCAAAGCAGGATTGCTTCCTGGTGGAGATATCAAGGGGAAGCAGACAACGGAGAAATTGATTTCGTTCAATGCGACAGCCGTCGATTTTGTCGAACTGTTCAATGGCAAGAGCTTGGAAGGTTGGAAGATCAACGAAAATCCTAAGAGCTGGACCATTGAAGATGGCTGCATCGTTTGCCAAGGCGATCGAAGCCATATTTTTTATGTTGGTGATAAAAAACCATTCAAAAACTTCCATTTCAAGGCTGATGTAAAAACGATGCCCAACAGCAATGCTGGGATCTATTTCCATACAGCTTTCCAAGACGAGGGCTGGCCGAAGAAGGGGTTCGAATGCCAAGTCAACAACTCGTATAAGTCGGATCCGAGGCGAACCAGCAGTTTGTACTCCGTGAAGGATGTTTTGGAGCCTGCAGCCAAGGATAACGAGTGGTACACGCAAGAAATCATCGTTCAAGGAAATCAGATCACGCTTAAGGTAAATGGCAAAACTTTAGTCGAATACACTGAACCAAAGGATCAGGAAGCGGGTAAAGATTTTGAACGAAAGCTCGGCGAAGGCACGTTTGCTTTACAAGCTCATGATCCTGGAAGCAAAGTTTACTTCAAGAACCTGATGGTCAAGCGTCTCGATTAAGAACTAGAGTTAATTTGCTCGCATCCCATGTCCATTCAAAATCGTGCTCTCCCAGGAGAGCACCTTTTTTTAGTACCGCAGTTACTTCGCCGTACTCTTTGAGAATGCTCGTGTGCATTCTTTTCTTGATCGAGATCAGCGCAGGCGATAGCCAATTCGCGCAAGCTCAGGTGGAAACGGAACAGATTCAATTCCGAGCTGAGATGGGGCTGGGTGGCTATTGGAAAGTCGGCTTTCCCACACGAACCGCGATTGACATCACTTCAGGGGCCAGCGAAGTGGACGGGTTTGTGGAAATCAAGACCTTTGATGGCGATGGAGTAGCCGTCGTTTACCAAAGCGAATCTTGGAAGGTCAAGCTGCAGCCAAAATCCACTTTGCAAATCGAGGTGATAGCCAAGCACGGTCGTGGTAACAGACCGATTTTTCTTCG
>JANLUJ010000199.1:0-1118 GCA_031363425.1 Pirellula sp. | reverse complement strand
TATCAACGGTTTAGGGAAGCCGAAAGATAGCCCTGCCAAACCGCTTGCAGAAGCGATTAGGAACGCTCGTCTTTGATCTACGAAAGCTCTTCTATTAGGTTGCATGGCTGGAGGCTTTCCTACTTTTGCACCAATGATTTGGCTGTTAGTGCTAACTCCAAAAGCTTGAACGGTCCACCTGCCAAGGAGGTCGTACAGCTTTCGTATCTCTTTTTTTGCGGCCCCCAACGAGCTCGGAGGTTTTCCCACTTCTTGCAGGCCCCCAACGAGCTCGTCTCGTTGGAGCCAACGCTTATGGGCTAGAGGCGTGTGCCACGCGAACGCCCGCCTCCCCACCCAGTCCAACGCCTTAGGCGTTGGACTGGGTGGGGAGGTGTAATGCTTGATGCAATCGCTTCTAGCCAGGTAGCTTTACGTCCAATGGGCAAGCCCATTGGGGCGTTTTAAAGCTGTACATACTCCAAGCCCGCGGGATTGACAAATACCGCGAGCTTGATTCATTCGTTAGTGTGCTGATTGATTGTAGCACAAAGCGAATCTATCGTTTCGGCTAATTGCCGCCGACAATCGTCACCCAGCGTCCGGTTCCGCAAATTAGCATACTGTCCAACGGGCGCAATCACGGGTATCTTTTCGACAGTCCATTTTTTTCGCCTTCTCGTAATGAATTATTATCCATGCCAAGTCTCACTGTTGAAGGAATAGGAACATTTGACGTTCCCCAAGGAAAACGTCTGGCTGCTGCACTGCGCGAAGAAGCGGGTACGGATCAATTGCATGCTTGCGGTGGAAAAGCCCGCTGCACGACTTGCCGAGTGGAGTTTGTCGCCGGCGAGCCAGACAAGATGACGGTCGCCGAAAAACAAGTTTTGGCGGCCAAGGGTGCAACTGGCGTTCGCCTAGGATGCCAGATCCTGTGCGAAACCGACATGTCTGTGCGAGTGATCAGTCGCTTGGAGGGAAGCGGTCGAAAAGACTGCGGTTCACCGCTTGCGGAGACCATTGAGCCGACTCCAGTAGAATGGACCACAAAAGGGTAATTTACATTCCAAAGTGGGATAGGCTTCCAGCCTGTCTGTCGGAGGCTGTCGGAGGTATGACAGGCTGGAAGCCTACCC
>JANLUJ010000195.1:0-2060 GCA_031363425.1 Pirellula sp. | reverse complement strand
CTTTATCGTAGACTTCACTCCGTCCGTCTTCCAAACATCGACGTGCGTGCCTGAAGCGCAAACAAGATCGAGGTGTCCATCTAGGTCCATATCTTCGGCCGCGATCGCAGTAATATTCTTGGATGCAAACGGAAGGACATGTTTTGCAACCAGCCGCCACTTCGTCGCACTCGGTCTAGCTGGGGCAGTCTTTTGCTTTCGCAGTTGTTCGCTAAAGTTGAGCTGAATGTATTCCAGTTCGTGAGGTTCCAACTGGTGCAAATCGTTTTGATACGCCAGCTCGGCAACCATAACATTTCGTAGGAAAGCAATCTGAGTTCGAGCCACTTCCCATTTTTCGTTGTCAACGGCGACTACTCCAGCCTCCAAGAGAGAAGGAATGCGACTACTGGTTCGTGCAACGAGAGGTCGAAACAATTCGCGACAACGATCCACCTCGACTTTGAACGCTTTTTCCTTGGACTTAACTAGTACATCCAACAAATGGACGGCCAACACGAGATTGCTGGGCGAAAGTTTTGTTGCCGAACGAAGAGCCTGCTCCATCTCAGGTAGAGTCTTCGGGTTAGCGTCCAACTGCAGTTGCTGAAAGAGTTGAAAATAAGTATCGACAGCCGCTTTGGGTTTAACGCACGCCAGTCGGAGGCTTTCGATCGCCGATTCCCTGTCGTTCTTGATTTGATGGAATCGACTCATGAATACATCTGCGTCAGGCTCGTCTGGAGCAAGTTGCTCAAGTTTCTTGACCGCGGAGTCAAACTCGATTTTGAGGGCCGCGAATTCACTGGCGGATTCAGTTGCTCCGGGCTTCTTCATTCGCAACAAAAGGGCTAGGCAAAGATTTTGAGTGCCGAGTCGTTCCTTGGGAAGCTCCTTTGCAATTTGACGGAAACCGTCGGTTGCTTCCTTGAGCAACTTGCCTGCTTTGTCGTTTTCGGCTCCGTTTTCAAGGACAGCAAGGCAGCGGTTTTTCAGCGATTCTCGCTCTTTCCATGTTTTTTCGGAATTGGAGCCACAGCCGATTAAGCCAATCGTCAATAGCAATAGTATCACCAATCTTTGGCGGCGACGCGAATCATTGCTTGATTGGTAACGAGGAGTTTCCGTCATTCTGTTCCCAACATATGAGAGGCTCTAATCGAGTTGGATATCATAGTGCTTGCCAAAAGATTTCGCTATGAAGGTCTATTCAATACATCACTGTTGTCAATACACCACTGTTGTCGCGAACGAACTTCCGAGCGGCCGTCATTAGTCAGTCGGGGATGTCGCTTTTCGCCTCGTAGTAAATGGACCAAGCGATTAGACTGACCGCTTTACGAAAGTGCTTTTTGCTTAGACTTTGGGTCATCAAATGAAGGTTTTGGTTGTTGGTAACGGTGGACGCGAACATGCATTGGCATGGAAAATACGTCAAAGTCCGCGGCTCACGCAACTTTGGATTGCACCCGGAAACGCTGGCACAGCAGAGGAAGGCGAAAATGTTCCTATCGCGGCGGATGACATTCCGGGACTTGTTTCTTTCGCCAAAAAAAATAAAGTGGATTTTGTGGTGGTTGGCCCCGAAGTGCCACTTACACTCGGATTGGTCGACGCATTGGCCAAGGAGAAGATCAAAGCGTTTGGCCCAAGCAAGGCCGCAGCGCAACTCGAAGGTAGCAAAATCTTCTCCAAACTCTTGCTTCGTCAAGCAGATGTTCCCACTGCAGACTATCAAGCCTTTCGCGATGCTGATAGCGCCATGCGATATGTCAAAGCCCGCTATCCCAACGAGAAAGAAAAAACGCCGCTGGTGGTCAAAGCCGATGGATTGGCCAGTGGAAAAGGGGTCATCGTGTGCTCCCAGCGAGAAGATGCCCTCGATGCGATCGACCGTATCGGCCGAAAGAACGAATTTGGTAAAGCTGGGGCTCAAATGGTGATCGAGGAACGCCTCGAAGGATGCATCCCAGTCCCATAACAGCTCGCCTCGCGCAAGCAACAAGCCGGAGGGTACGACAAAGAATCAACCAGCGGCCACACCACCAAGCGGCACAGCTACCAACCGGCAGTAGTGAGAC
>JANLUJ010000181.1:0-2288 GCA_031363425.1 Pirellula sp. | reverse complement strand
CTAATCTTTGCCAGACTGCCGAAGGCGGGTGCCAACAAGACGAGGTTGATCCCTGCGATCGGAGCCGAGAATGCGACGCTGGTGTATCGTCAATTGGTTGAAAGAACCCTGAGACAAGCACGACATCTAGCGAGCGAATGGGACTGCCAAGCAACCGTCTGCTACACCGGTGGCTCAGCCTGCGAAGTCCAGAACGCGTTCGGTGATGACCTGGTGTATCGCGAACAGGTCGGACAGTCGTTGGGAGATCGACTGCAACTTGCAACCAAATCTGCATTTGACGCTGGAGCCAAACGCGTCGTTGTGATCGGTACGGATTGCCCCAGTCTTAGCGCAAGTGATTTGAGATCCGCTTTCGAGCAACTCGAAGCACATGATATTGTGATCGGGCCGGCACAGGATGGAGGCTACTATTTGATTGGCCTAAAAGCTGAATGCGCTCCGCTGTTTGCCGATATCGACTGGAGCACATCGAAGGTCTTGGAGCAAACGTTGCACAAGACTCGCGAGTTGAGCCTACGCGTTTATCAGTTACAAATGTTGCGGGATGTCGACTATCCTGAAGATTTGTTGCCTTTGCGGCGGGACGGCGAGTGTCATCTGCTTCCGTTCCAGACTGAAGCAGGAAAACTTTCTGTCATCATTCCAACGCTCAACGAAGAAATGAATCTGCGGGCAACGCTCGACTCCGTTGGCGTGCCTGGCGATGATTTGGAAGTGATCGTTGTCGACGCGGGAAGCACCGACCAAACTTTGACGATTGCCCAGGATCATGGATGCAAGTTCTTTGTAGGCAATCCAGGGCGATCGCATCAAATGAACGCAGGAGCAGCCATCGCCACGGGCGAGCATATATTGTTTCTCCATGCCGACACTCGCCTTCCTGCCGGTTATCGAGATGAGATCGAGCGTGTTCTAGCAACGCCCGTCGCCTGTGGAGCATTTCCATTGGAAATCGATGCCCAAGGAATCGCACTGAGATTGATCGAATCAGGCGTTGCATTTCGATCGCGGATATTGCAGATGCCCTACGGAGACCAAGCATTGTTTTTCCGGTCCGCTGACTTCTATGCACAGAACGGCTTCAAGCAGATGTCCATTATGGAAGACTACGAGCTAGTCGCCAGAATGCGCAAGACAGGTAGCATTGGCCAAGCGAGCAATCCCGTGAAAACATCTGCTCGTCGTTGGGTAAAAAAAGGAATCCTGCGAACGTTATTCGTCAACCAGTTGTGTGTGGTCGCCTATAGACTTGGATTTTCTGACACGACGATCGCAAGGCTCTACCGCGGTAGGTAGCTTCAATAGAGTTAAGAACAGCGAGACTTAAATGGACGGGACACCATCCCAATAAGGGTGCGCCATGATTGCTCCGATTTATCTTCCGTCAAACCAAGTTCAATCTCACTGGGTTTGGCACGCAAACGGAATGAGCCGAACAATCGATCCCAAACCGAGAGTACGCTTCCGTAGTTTGAATTGGTTTCTTCTCGTAACATCGAATGGTGGACCCAATGCATCCACGGGGTCACAATAATTCGTCTAAGCACTCCATCGACTGCAGAACCAATGCGCAGATTGCCATGGTGAAACAGAATGACAGGCAACAACACCAATTCATAAACCAACAGAATCGACATTGAAACACCCAGCACTGTCAAAACCAAGAGTCGAGCCACGCCCGAAAGGATGATTTCTCCCGTATGAAATCGAACGGCCGAGGTTGCATCCCGTTCGCGGTCAGAGTGATGCACCGCGTGAAAACGCCAAAGCAAAGGCACACTGTGATTGATTCGATGCCACGCGTACATCCACAAATCGACCAGTACCAGGCCAATCACGAATTGAATCCACGCCGGCCAGGCACTTGCTGTCCATTATTGCGTTGGGCTTGGTGTCAGTGAGACCATTGGGATGTCCGCCTCGGAGATGCGGACCTACGTGTTCGGCCTTAAACAATTTCATTGCGACAAAGTCGCGCTGCTGTTGAAACACGTACTAGAAGGACACCGCACCGCATTACACCGAGGCCAGCCAACATGACGACCCCCGATTCGATGATGCGAGGATTGTTGATGTCATTCAAAAACACCAGTCCAATTCTGAGCATGTAGAGCGATACAAGAATCAGAAGCCAGCCCGCAATTTCTCGCACCCAAAAAAAAATCATTACAACCCTTTCGAATCGGCTTTTTCGGTCACTTTTTTCCTTCGAATTTTCGTTCGACTCGCAGCGACGGTCGTAGGCTGTTGCGCCGAAGATTGCTCTTTGCGAAGCTGAATCCGTT
>JANLUJ010000153.1:0-1682 GCA_031363425.1 Pirellula sp. | reverse complement strand
CTGTTTACCGAGGTTCATCCAAGCGATACTCGACCCAGCCACGCGATTGCGATCGCACGCGAATGGGCAAGTGGCAACGCGACAGTCGCTCAGGCCAGACAAGCGGCGTTTGGGGCACATGCCGCAGCAAGGGAATCGTCGAATTCGGCTGCCATGGAAGTTGCTAGAGCGGCCGGGCATGCCGTGGCAACCGCTCACATGGCGGACCATGAACTTGGGGCCGCAGCCTATGCGATTTGGGCAGTGATGAAATCGGTTAGTAAGTTTGATGCGATTCGAGTTGCCGAAGCCGAATGCCGCTGGCAGCAAGCCCAACTTCCGGACGCGATCCGCGAACTGGTCCTGAGTGACCAGCAAAACAGAAATCCAAAATTCAAAAATGTCTTTCTTGCTTCGCCACCTTCGTTCTAACAAGCGACTTCTGATTAACAGCGAAAAAATTTCGGGCTTGGGTTCGTCATCTCCAACCTCGAGCGTGTAACCCTACAGATAGAGACTTGCATCTTTGAGTCTCCGTCGTCCAGACCTGCGACTTTCACAGGTTGAGGATTCATACTGTAGGGGATTTTCATGCCGCCGTCTCGTTCTATCACCCTGTTGTCGCCAGATGAACTTCGCGTCGAATTAGTTGCGTTGCTGTCTGACGCGCTATTGCACTACGCGACCAGCGGCAGATTGGCCCGCGACCGTAGTTCTCAAAAAAAATCTCTCGAATCGGAAACAGCTAGCCTTGAGCTTCGTTCGAATCCGGTGCTCTCTGTGATCCACCCGGTTAACGATCGATAGAACTTTTTCAAAAAGGAGAGCTCATGGCACTTAATGTTGCCAAAGAAGTGGCGGCGCTGGAACGCTTGTCGGTATCGAAGCCGGCAAAGTCGATTGCATCGTTGTCTACAAAGTCGACCGCCTCAGCCGATCCTTGATGGACTTCGCGAGAATGCTCGAAGTGTTCGAACGTAAGAGTATCGCCTTCGTCAGCGTCACCCAGCAATTCAATACGACCAACTCGATGGGCCGATTGATGCTCAACGTACTTTTGTCATTTGCTCAATTTGAACGTGAGATCATCTCCGAGCGAACAAGAGACAAGATGGCCGCAGCCCGACGTAAAGGCAAATGGGTCGGTGGTCTGGCCCCGATGGGCTACGATATCGATCCTTTGGCTCGACGTCTCAACGTCAACGAAGACGAAGCGGCCCGAGTTCGAACTATTTACGAGCTCTATCTCGAATGCGGATCGATTGTCAACACGCTGAAGGAAATCGAAAGACGCGATTGGCGGAACAAACTTAGCATCACCAAGAAAGGCAAAGAGCGAGGCGGCAGATACTTCGATAAGAGCTCGCTGTTCAAACTGCTTACCAACATGACCTACCTTGGCAAGATTCGGTACCAAGAAGAGATCCACCAAGGAGAACATCAAGCAATCGTCCCAGAGGAACTTTGGAACAACGTCAACAAGAAGCTTAAACACAACGGCAAGACCGGTGGCATCGCCGTTCGCAATAAATTCGGCGCGTTGCTTAAGGGACTGGTACGCTGCGTTGCCTGCAATTGTGCGATGACCCCCAACCATACCACCAAAGGCGGCAATAAACGCTATCGATACTACGTTTGCACCAACGCTCAGAAGCGTGGCTGGGATTCGTGCCCGTCGAAGTCGATTCCTGCCAAACAGATCG
>JANLUJ010000143.1:0-11214 GCA_031363425.1 Pirellula sp. | reverse complement strand
TACGGATTTATTGGCCCCAACGGTGCAGGCAAAAGTACTTCTATACGATTTCTGGCGACTTTGCTCAAGGCCACCCGCGGTGACGGCAGCGTCAATGGTTTCAGCGTGAACAAAAGCCCCATGGACGTTCGACGAAGCATCGGATACATGCCCGATGATTTTGGCGTTTACGACGGTATGAAAGTTTGGGAGTTCCTTGATTTCTTTGCGGTTGCTTACAAGATCGGGAGAACGCAACGCAAGCAAGTGATTGGCGACGTTCTTGAACTTCTCGATCTGACGCACAAGCGCGATGACTTCGTCAACGGCCTATCGCGAGGAATGAAACAGCGCCTGTGCTTGGCCAAGACACTGGTGCATGACCCACCCGTTCTCATCTTGGACGAACCCACCAGCGGCTTAGACCCTCGAGCTCGAATCGAAGTCAAGGCTTTACTCAAAGAACTACGTCGGATGGGCAAGACAATCCTCATCAGCAGTCACATCCTTTCGGAGCTAGCCGACTGTTGTACATCGATCGGCATTATCGAACGTGGCGAAATGCTGATGCATGGCCCTATCGACTCGGTCTATCGCAAGATTCGACGAAACCGTATTGTAGAAATACGCTTCCTCGGCAATCAAGACGCCGGGGTTTCTATCTTGCGTAGCGATCCGGCATTGAGGGGGCTCGATATCGATGGCGATCGCGCAACAGCAGAACTAGAAACCGACGACGAGGGCCTAGCCACACTGCTTGAGCATCTGGTGGCCGGGGGCGTGAAGATGAAGTCGTTCAGCGACAAAGACCCTAGCCTCGAAGATGTATTCATGCTGATCACCAAAGGATTGGTGGCATAAAATCGAATGGCCCAAGTGGCATACGCATTCGTAGCATGGCCCCCTGGGCCGTGCGAAGCTTTTGGATCCGCTAGTGCAGCTACGCGACTTGGCCGAAAAAAACGAAAAGACTCGAAAGAAAGACGCGAATGAGCGCTTCCTTTCCGCCTTTTTCCGTTCCTTTCGGCTAAGAAAAGCGGAAGGGACTTAAGACTTTTGGCACTGTCTAGTCGGTCAGTGTGACCTGCCCTTAAGCCAGGAGATCTGGGAGCTGCATCATTTTTGCCAGCGACGCTACAAAAGCGTCTGGCGCATCGCGCCATGCGACCGTTGTGCTGACCTTGGTTGCCAAGTTCTTGATTTGCACTTCGCCCGCGTCGAGCTCTTGAGATCCAGCAACCAAAGCGATGAGGAAGCCTCGTTGGTCCGCATACTTGAGCTGTTGCCCCAGTTTCTTTGCCTCCGGATAGACCTCCGCTGACCAACCTGCATTGCGAACCATCTGGGCCAATCGAAAATAGTCATTGATCCGATCGGCATCGAACAGAGGTATGAAAACATCTGCCGATGAAATCGTCTTTGGAATGAGACCTAATTGCTCCAGAGCCGCCAGTAATCTATCCAAGCCGAGCGAAGCACCAATTCCAGGAAGATGCTGTTTCGTGTAAAGGCCAGCCAGATTGTCATAGCGACCGCCACTGCAGACGCTGCCAATGCTCGGCAAATCCCCTAAGATTGTTTCAAAGACGACACCCGTGTAATAATCCAACCCGCGTGCAATGGAAACATCCAATTGATAAAATTCGTCCTTCACACCGGCTGCCTTCATCGCGCCACAAATGATTCGCAATCGCTCGACCCCCTGTTGTCCGACTTCGGAACCTTGGAGCAGCGAATCCAACTTCGACAGCACTTCGTCCGTCGAGCCATGCATCGCAGCCAGCGCCAATACCTGATCGACTTGGGCTGAGTTCAAGCCTCCAGCTGTCAATTCCTTCGTGACTTGCTCCGCACCTACTTTTTCGATCTTGTCGAGCGCTCGCAACACCAAAGTGCTGGAACTTTGCAAATCCATTTGCTGCAGTAGACCTGAGAGAACTTGTCGATTGTTGATTCGAATGTTAAAGCGATTCACGCCTAGGCTGTGCATCAGTTCATGAATCACCAACGCCGTCTCTATATCGGAGACAACTCCAGTGGATCCAATCGTATCGAAATCGCATTGGACAAATTCTCGGAAGCGTCCTGCTTGAGGGGTCTCGCCTCGCCATACCGAGCCGATGTGATACCTTTTGAAGGGGGTACCAAGTTCGCTGATGTGTTGGGCTGCGAACCTTGCAAACGGAACCGTTAAATCAAACCGCATGCCGACGGCCCGTCCGCCAGCATCGATGAAGTGGTACATTTGCCGATCGGTCTCATCCGATCCCTTGCCCGTCAACACCTCCAGTAGTTCGAGGGCGGGCGTATCGATTGGGACAAAGCCATACCGCCGATAGACTCCGCGGGCAATTTCCATGAGTTTCTCGCGAGGAATCATCGCCGCGGGTAAGAAGTCTCGGAATCCCTTGAGTGTTCTAGGTTCAATTAAGGCCATCGAATTAGCCGTTTCAACGAGTAGGGTGGCCGTTCACTTTGCGGACGTTGCTCTGGCAACTGCGTGGGGCTATCGATTTAGAGAATCGGCAAAAGCGAGGGTTCGGGGCTTCTAAGCGACGCAGCATCCGACGAATGGAAACGCGCTTCCATGTATTCGGCCACTTGCTCGGAGGTTTCGAAGTACATTTCATACACCGCATCTTCATCGAATTCGCAGTTCGCAGTAGCATAATCGCGACAAATTTGCGGTCGGGTGTGATAAATACCACATCGGTGATCCGATTGAAGATGTTTGCAATCCGTATGAACCAGCAGATACCAAGTGCCATCTTCAATGAAAACGGAAGCCCGATCGTGCAATAAATACCAGCGGATGAAGTCTAGATCCTGCTCGCAGGTCGGTGCATCGATCGGCAAAGCGAAATACCGGCAACACTTAGCCGTACAGTATTCGCACAAGGAGGCTCCTTTTGGGACCTGTTCACGTGTTGGCTTCTTGCCATCGATCGTTTTCGCAGGCAAAAGCTGAATGGGTTGTGGAAATGTTGCGGTACTCATGGATCAAGGGTTTCAAGCGGTCGAGGGTCTGTATGTTCTGCCCGTGTAGCACGGCACTCCGTGCCGTGACTCTCAGAATCAATGGAGCACTAGTTTGAACCAATTGCCCTCCAAGAGCAAGGTGCGATTGCCGAATGCATGCACACAACTTCGTGCTAGCATTTATCAGACCTACTAAATGTAGCTGCGCGTTTGCAATTCGGATGGGTTCCGACTATTTTCCTCCCTATCTCCCCGCGGATTAGTACCCGTCTCTAGTTCGCGAGAATGAGGGATCGAAATCGAGCAACAAGAGGTTGAGTTCCAGGCAAAAACGCAAACGAACGATTCGTTAACGGCCTTTGATCACTTTGCGGTGGCATGAAGTCCTCTTTCGATTTAGGTTGTAAGAACCACTGGATGGAATCCTATGTCACTTACCTAGATCGCTTGCGAATCCAAGTTGATGACGCTTTCTCCATCTCCTTTTCTCGCGGTCCAAACCGTCGATCCACTCAGTCATTTGCGACACGTCACTTTTCATTTAGGAGGATCCTATCGAATGAACCAACGGCCGCTCATTGGTTTGAATTGCGATTTTCGTGCCACTAACCAGGGTACACCTGCTTATTGCTACCTAGCCGCAGGCTACTTTGACTCAATTGCTAACGCAGGTGGAATTCCAGTCTTGGTACCACCTACGACAGATCAATCCAGTTTGGAACAACTGCTGGATCGACTCGATGGTTTCTTTCTCGTCGGAGGTGGCGATTTGGATCCTCGGAACGATGGATACATGTTGCACAGTTCCGTTCGCCCGATGGAAGCTAGGCGGGAAGAGTTTGATCGAAGATTGGCTCAAGAGATCGCAAATCGCCAAATGAGCTTGATGGCGGTTGGGGTCGGACTACAACTCATCAATGTCATTCAGGGAGGCAATCTATTCTACCATCTTCCAATCGATATGCCATCTGCTATCCCTCACAAGGATCCGCACGACCCCAATCATCGACACTCCTTGGTGGTTGAGTCGAACTCTATCTTGGGGCGGGTTTACGGTGAAGGTGAAATTCGCGTCAACAGTCGGCACCACATGGCAATCGACCGTTTGGCAGATTGTTTCCGCGTAACAGCTCGTTGCCAAGACGGTGTCATCGAGGGCATTGAAAGCAACAGCGATGATTGGTTCGTCGTTGGATGCCAATTCCATCCTGAGTCGCACGCGGCAAGTGCGCTCGACATTCGTATCTTCGAAGAATTCATCGAAGGCATCATGGCGAGAACCGGCCAAGTTCAACTAGCTGCAGCTTAGTCTCGTACGACAGGCTAGAAGCCTATCCCACAGGCTAGAAGCCTATCCCACATCGAAACGAAATGTCTTGCATTGGATGCAAGGTGCATGGCGTGTTTGTTCGCCCATTGATTGAAAGCGTTCAGACACGATTTTGTACTGGGCATGGACGCCCTGTTTCGTTTCAATGTGTTGCACCGTGGCGGATGCTGCCAGCATCCGTACTACCAGCATCGCATCCGTACTACGAGCATCTGTACCGACGCTAGCAGCGTCGGCCACGTTTGCAATCTAGGCCACGTTTGCAATCTAAGTGATTGCGATTGCGTTCCATCGCTGCCGAAACGAAAATGGCGAGATTAACTCAACATGAGCTAACCTCGCCACGGGGGAAGGGAGATTTGAGACGGGCTACAAATCCGTAGCCACGTCCCTGAAACTAACTTAAGTCGACGGCGATTTACCTGCAAAGATTTCGTTAGGAAATAGCCATCTTGCCCATTAATTTTGCCCGAGAATCGATGCTCTGTATCGATTGTAAGGGCTTTGCCGTTTGGCAACGAGCTGCCACAGCGACGTTGGTCATTCTGTGCCTTGGATGCATTCCGCAACGTGAAAAAAACGTTGTTCTGTATTCCGCTTCGGATCGCGAGTACGTTACTCCAATTCTTGACGCATTTGAACGAGCCAATCCCGGAATTGAAATTGCTCGCCAGTTTGACGTAGAGGCCTCGAAGACCCTGGGTCTGGTGACTCGGATCGAAAGGGAACGAGAGCGGCCACGCTGCGATTTGTTCTGGAACAATGAGATTATCCACACTATCCGTCTGCAAAAGCAGGGGCTGCTTGCGAGTCGTCGCTGGAAGGTACCGGACAACTGGCCAAAGGCCTTTAAGGCCAAAGACGGATCATGGATTGGTTTTGCGGCCCGCGCCCGTGTTCTTTTAGTCAATAAAGACAAATTGCCCGACACAACGACATGGCCCAAAAGTGTTTTCGAACTTGCAGACGCAAAATGGCATCATCGTTGCGGGCTGGCATATCCAGTCTATGGAACAACCGCCACCCACATGGCTGTCATCGCATCGCACCGAGTTCCATACGGTGAGAATCAATCCTTGGATTGGCAGGTTTGGTCCGACGGCTGGATACAGCATTCGATCGTTTTGGCAGGAAACAAGCAGGTTGCCTTGGCCGTTAGCAGCGGCGAGCTGGCCTGGGGCCTTACCGATACCGACGATGCCATCATCGAAAGAGAGTCAGGTAATCCTGTTGAGATCGTTTTTCCAGACCAAGACAAAAGGGGCTTCGGTACTTTGTTTATCCCCAACACCATGAGCGTACTTTCCAAATCGCCCAATCCGACGGCTGCAGCCCTGTTGGCCGATTACTTGGTTAGTGAGAAGTCCGAATCAAGGCTTACCATGGGCAACAGTGCACAGTTTCCCGTGTGGCCAAATGCCAAGATAAAATCGAGGCTTAGCAATGCGCAAGAGGTTCGATGGGCAGACGTTGATTTCGAAAGGGCCGCCGAGGGATGGACGGAAGTAATGGAAAATCTTAGGCAACGGATTGAAACGAGGCGTGGACAATGATAGAAACGCCCAACGCAATAGCACGACGCGCAAGCTAGTGATTCGCATGGAGTATCAGGAGCATTCGAGCTAGCTGCGTCCCCAGCGAGCAGCAAGATATTGATTCTCTTTGGTTTAGGCTCGCTCGCAACAGAGAGAGTACGTGACCCATGAATGAATGTCGTTTTTGCAATTCCTTGCACTAACTAAAACTGAAAACCTGAAATTGCAGCGGTAACTTCAATAGTAACGCAGCGCGGGAACAGTTGAGACAACTGTTCTACTATGACAACTAAGCATTTTCTGCAACGAACGAAACAACTTCATCGAGCGAACCCGCATTGCAAGCCAACATTACAACTCGGTCGAACCCAAGCGCGCAGCCACATGAGCTAGGCATCCCAGCCCGCATTGCATCCAGAAGTCTGTTTTGGAGCGGGAGCCTCTTTTTGCCATCGGTCTCTCGTTGTTGATTGGCCAGTATGGAACGTGCCTCGAGTTGGTCAGCATCCATCAGCTCGTGGTATCCGTTTGCCAACTCGACTCCTCTGTAAAACGCTTCGTAGCGTTCAGCGGTTCGAGGATCCGCTTCGCACACACGAGCTAGTGCCGCTTGCGAAGCAGGGAAGTGGGTAACCAATACAGGTGTTTGCATGCCGAGGGTGCTTTGTACTCGATCGGAAAAGATCAAATTGACCCAATCATCCCAATCGCACGACCACTGCTCATTGTCTACCAACCCTTTCTTCACGGCCCATCGTCCAAAATCGATTGGCTTCATGTCAAAGAGCTTCAAGCCGGTCGCATTTTCAAAAGCTTCGTCGAATCGAATCCGTTCAGCTCGTTGCGTCCCAAGCAAACGCATTAGCAATCGATCTAGCAATTCGAGTCCCCGGCTCAACGATGCGTCGACATCGTACCATTCCGCCATCGTAAATTCAGGGTTGTGGAAACGACCCCGTTCGCCGTTCCTAAACACCGGACCTACTTGATAGATGCTGCCGATGCCAGAGCTTAGCAATCGTTTCATCGACTGCTCTGGAGAGGTCTGCAGGTACCAGGTCGCTGGCTTTTAGCCAGGAAGCTGCATAATTACTTCGAAAGGCTACAGATGGCGATCGATAATCGAATCGCGTGACAGAACGGGTGTCTGGACTTCGGTAAATCCGAGTTCGTCGAAGAATTGCCTTAGCTGTCTAAGGACCGCTGCTCGCTTCTTTAAGTTTGCGACAGAGGCGGTGGGGTGCATGTTAGACATAGTCCGCGTATTGTGGCTCGGTGGTCTCCACCGAGATTCACTGTGGTTGCCACTGCGATTCACTGTGGTTGCCACTGCGATTTACTGTGGTTGCCACTGCGATTCACTGTGCTCTCCAACGAGATTACCACGGCGATTCACGGCGGAGACCGCCGTGCCACATAGAAATCTCGACACGCAAGGCCGCGCTACTTTAGGTCGGCTTTACATTGCCTTCTTGGGCGACGTCGTCCGGCGTTTCGTCGTATTTTGCTTCAGGCAAAACCTGGGAGACTGGAGCGACCAAGAACTCGACAGCCGCTTCGTCTGGATCTGCCTTGAGGATGGAATCTCCCTTGATCTCTTTTACGTTGCCTGCTTCGACGATTTGCTTGATGACGATGCGTTCCAAGATTTGGTTCCGCAAAGCATCCATCTGCCCCGTTCGTTCGAGTTTCGCACGAACTTGTCGAACCGACAAATCGCTTTGGTCGGCAATGAGTTGGATTTCGTCTTCGTATTCTTTTTCGCTTGGTTCGATCGAGTTGTCTTCTGCGATCTTTTCGAGGACAAAGTGCTCACGCAATGCGCCCTGAGTCGATTCCTCAGTATTGCGGCGAATATTGTTAATGACGGAGCGAATTTGATCGTCGGTGAAGCCGTTTCGACGCAAGTCCAAAACACGTCTTTGAAGTTCGCGTTCCGCTTGTTTGCGCACCAAAGCAGGCGGAAGATCCCAATTAGCTCCCGCTGTTAACTTCTTAGTGATTTGTTCACGAAGCAATTGATTTTGATAATACTCAGCTTGACGTTCAAGTTCGGACCGAACAAACGCGCGTAGTTCTTCTGCCGAATCAAAACCAACTGATTCCAAAACGGTTGAGTTGAGCCCCTCGACGTTAACTCGACGGATTTCAACGACTTCGAACTCAACGTCTACCTCGACACCCTTGAAGGATTCGTTTAGGGATGTGTCAAGGACTTTCACCGTCGTGTTCCGCTTGTCTCCTTCTTTGGCTCCGACCATGAGCTCTCCGAAGTTTTCAATGATGCAGTCTGCTAAGCTCAATCGTTTGCGGAGGGTAATCAACTCCTCTTCAATTTCGCTGATTTTGCGTCCATTGGAACTGAAGACAGCATTGATAATCAAACGGTCACCCAAGGCAGCTTCACCATCATAGGCTTCGCCAGGCGTTACACGCTCAAGAGTACGGGCCAATTGATGATCAACCTCAGCGTCCGTAAGTTCGTAAACCGTTTTTTCAAGATCGAGCCCCTTCCAATTCGGGGTTTCGAAGGCTGGACGCACTTCAATATTGAATTCAAAGGTAAAGTCGCCGGTATCCGGAAGTTTGACGGCTCCGAAATCCATATCGGGTTCGGATATCGCTGAAAACTCACCACCCTCGGTGATTTGCTGCAAACTATCCATCACCAAGCTGCTTTTCACTTGGTCTGCAACCGTCTTTCGGAATCGATTTTCCAAAAGCTTTCGAGGGATCTTCCCTGCCCGGAAGCCAGGAAGGTCTGCTTTTGGTGCAATTTCGTCGTAAGCAGTTCGGAAGTAGCGTTCCATTTCCGAACGTGGGATCGTAACCACCACGTGCCTTTGACAAGTGCTGGGCTGGTCAATCTTTACTACCAATTCCAACTTAGAATCTGGCGCCTTGGTTTCCACGGTCGACATGTCGGATACAACGTCCTAAGTAGGTTTAAAAAAAGGGCACAATCAAACAGAAAAGCGGGTGATGGGATTCGAACCCACGACAACAACGTTGGCAACGTTGTGCTCTACCCCTGAGCTACACCCGCAAACGAACCTGTTCAATTATGCCCGTTGCGTCAATGATTCCCTGCTTGAAGCAAAGCCACTGTTGGGGCAAGTGACTGTTAAACCACGTTCGGTGGTTCCGACTCCAATAGCGGGAGGCAGATTATAAGACCTAGTGCTGGCTCTGCAAGGGCGTTATCGCCGCATTTCCAGAATCCCTGTCCCTGATTTCTGGAAAGTCGTCTAGACGAGCGGCTCCATAATCCTCTATGGAATATGCCTCGGTTCGCGATTCGGCTCAACTACGGGGTATATCATTATGCTGTCTAACCAATCTACTCGAATCCTTGGTTTCATTGTTCTTCTAACGGCAGCATCGGTACCAAACGTAGGTTTGGCGGACGGCTGGACATGGGGACCATTTTCTAAATCGGAAGCTTCGCGAGATTCAAGTCCGCTTTATTCTAACGCCAACAAATCCAAGTCATCCTGGCTGCCGACCATGAAATGGCCGAGAATGGCCGGATCCAATAGTGGGCCTCGTACAACTACTTACTCGAGATCTAACACCTCCACCTGGGGGAAGATAAGCAAGACGTCCAAGAGGTGGTTTAGCAAGACGGCGGAGATGCTGGATCCCTACCCGGACCCAAAGCCATCTACGTACTACTCTAGCAGTTCAGAAGCGCCAAAATCCAAGAGCGGATGGTTTCCTAGCTGGTTTGAGAAAAAAGATTCCGACGTATCAAAAACGGCAAACGATTTTTTAGGCCGCCCGAAAATACAATAGAGAGGCTTCCTGGGCAACGTCGCGCCTCCCGTGAAGAGAGTCGCACTCGGCAGGCGTGACCTACGGTTGGCCACTCAATTTCAAGACTTCCTCGAGCTGGATTTGGCCTTCATAGAGGGAACGTCCTATGATGGCACCCGCGGTCTTCTGTTGGATCAAATTGCGAACATCTTGCATTGTGGTAACTCCCCCTGAACAAATGACGGGAAAAGGACTTGCTGCTTGTATTTCGGCCAACGATTCGAAGTTGGGACCTGCCATCATCCCATCCTTCGAAATATCCGTGTAGACGACCGCGACACAGGCGTTCGTGTGTTGGGCAACTCGATTCACTAACTCAACCGCAGACGTTTTGGACTTTTCAAGCCAACCTTCCGTCGCCACCATCCCATTGAGAGCATCCAATCCGAGCACGAGATGCCCAGGATACTTTTCGCACATCTTCGCAAACCAAGCCGGGTCCTTCAACGCAGCGGTTCCGACAACCAGACGTGAAATACCAAGCTTGAGCAACCGCTCAATGCTTGATTCGTTTCGAACTCCACCCCCCAACTGAATTTTCCGGTGTTCCGCGGCGGCAACAACACTCAGAATCGCCTTTTCGTTTGCGATGCTTCCAGACTTGGCGCCGTCTAAATCAACGCAATGGAGAAATTGGGATCCTGCTGCAAACCACCTCGTCGCTACGTCGCCTGGACTGTCGCTAAAGACCGTATTACGATTGTAATCACCTTGTTGTAATCTCACGCATTTGCCACCAAGCAAATCAATCGCCGGCCAAATTTCCACTTTGCACTTTCGTTGTTTTGACCGCTCTAATCAAGCAAAAAATCACTGCGATCATTGCGGTCCTGTATTGGGGACGCAATTTTCGCAAAACACCACGCATCACGCAAGAAGTAACTTTCCAAAAAGAGCTTTGATTCTTCGCCAGCCTATTCCGCCTTTCGCCATTAGGTTAGATTCGCCAACCACTTTGCGACTGCTTCGATCGTCGCGTCAGGGGTACTGGTGCCGGCCGTTAGCCCAACCACGTCTAGCCCAATGAACCACTCGATCCGCAAGTCGTCCACAGACTCAACTTGGATTGCCTTGCATCCCAATTCGGAACAACGTTGTGTTAGTTGACGCGTATTGTTGGAGTGTTGCCCCCCAGCCACAATGACCAACGATACCGATCGGCAAAGGGCTTCCAGAGATTGTTGCCGTTGACGTGTAGGTCGACAGATCGTGTCGACGTAACGGACATCCGCATTTGGATTCATTTCCAAAATGCGTGACAAGCATCTCTCTGCTAGATCTGGCGTAGTTGTTGATTGAGCGACCACGCCCAAAGCAGTTTCTTTCCAGTCGATGATTTGATCAGGTGATTCGACGATGATGTAGCGACTCAAGTCCTCGACGATCCCTTGCACTTCCACATGATTGCGCCGGCCAATCAAGATAATCAGTCGATGCTCGAACTCGAGCATTTGGGCAGCTTCGTGAACGCGTCTAACTAACGGACAAGTGGTGTCGACAATCTCGGACGACAACGAACGAAGGTTGGCAAGACGTTTGTTGCTGATGCCGTGGGCAGTGACCATGACCCGATCC
>JANLUJ010000096.1:0-1978 GCA_031363425.1 Pirellula sp. | reverse complement strand
AGCAGCTTCTGAACGTGGTGTCCCACCTCATGGGCTATCACATATGCTTGGGAGAACTCAGCCTTCGAGCCGCCTAGTTTCCGCTCCAGCTCGTCGAAGAACGTTGGGTCGAGATAGACAACCATATCTGTCGGACAGTAGAATGGCCCAACAGCAGCAGGCGCAGTTCCGCACCCAGTTTGGACTTGGTCGCTGAATAATTCGAGGTGCGGAGGCTTGTAGGACTTGCCCATTTTCCGGAACTCGTCCTGCCAAACTGCCTCGGTGGTGCCGAGAACTTTCTCAGTGAAGACGAGAATCTTGTCGTCCTGCCCGACGTTGTTGGCCGGTGCGTTGCTCGGCATTTCCGCGTTGTCCCCAAGAAAGTCCTTCCCGAAGATCAGGCCAAGAATCAGAAGTAGGACCGCACCCCCACCGCCCATGGCAAGTTGGCCTCCCATCCCTCGATTGTCTTGGACGTTACTGCTTTCGGGTGCATCGTCTAACCTCATATTAACCGTCCTTTAAAGATCGATTTCGACATCATCTTGCAAACCACGGAAGCAAATAAGATGCCAGGTTAGCAATAAGGCCTAAACAATCATTTCGAGATCTAAGATGTTCGGCGATTCTGAATTTGAGCTATCAGCCAAAAGCTGGTTGTTACAAGTTTTTGGGAAGCTTTCAATCGAGATAGCGGTAAAGGCAACGGAGTGCAGCCTCCGCAAAGTCAGAATGAGAATGGTTGCAATCGTTGGTCGCAAGGCTACGGGGTGATTGAAGAACAACCACTTTGATCGGTCCTGAGGCACATTTATTGATGGCTGTCTTTTGCGAGTCATTATTTCGGAACGAAATTACGATTTTCATTCTTTCACGGAGTTTACTGCCATGGCCAGACGCGCGCGTGCGGAAGTGTTGATCCTAGCGAAGTTGCTGTTGTACATCTGTGCGCTCGGGTGGTTCGTCGTTGCTTTGTCGTCGATCCGGTTACGGTTGCTCTTCGGCATAGCTTTCGAAGCGTTGCTTGATCGTAGGTACGACGCCGTTGTTGTTCCGACCAATGATCTCTCTCGCATCTAGAGGATGGAAAACACTTTCGCCGCGATCCCATCTCGCTCGCATGGTTTCAATCTTGGCCGTACTTCCGCACGAATGCTTGGTCGGTTCGGATGGATCTGGCCTATCCTCGATCGACTGCACTTCGAGCCTATACGCTCGAAAATGTTTTTGTGTGAACCGGATCATGTTACCTCTCCATGGCAAATAGCGACGTCTGAGTACAGACTCCGCCATCAAAAGTTGGGGTTTTGAAAATTAAAATTCAGCGAAAAATTGTGCAGCGTCGTAGACGCAAACCGATTGGCATCCGATTTGGACGTTAGCAATTTTTCCAGAACGCACATCATGTGCCGTTGAGTGCAAATGCCGATGCAATTCCATTGGGTGGCTGAATTGCGACCATGTTTTCGAGAGAAAACGACCCGAGGCGGCGAGTAACTTTTCCGCCATTTACGCAATTTTAAAACTGGTGGGCGATGAGTTCCAGTTGACTAACGTCCTAGGATCACTCTGTTGCCGATCAAGTTGCTGCCAACGTTGCTGTTGACGTATCCTCGACCGCCGGGCATCGTATCATTGCCATAAATGCCCTGATACCCATAGTCATTCGCTCTATAACCGACTGACCCATAAGTTGGGCCTGAGGAATATTCATATCCCTCATTCGACCAGCAGCCCGAATTGATTGTCGCATAATTTGCTTGTTGCACATCACATCCGTGCCCTGCAGCATTGCGTGCACGTCGATGATGACACGCTTCGCTCGTTGAACTTGCGGCCGCATGGTGCTTCGGACTTGGCTTATTCCTGGGCTGGAAATTGCGTCCCTAGTCTCTTTAACGCTCGTACACTGTTTTCGCTTTCGACGTTTTGTGGAGAGCGATCATACTTCTATCAACATTCAATTTTGGAGAACCATGATGTCTGGAAATACAGC
>JANLUJ010000066.1:0-6590 GCA_031363425.1 Pirellula sp. | reverse complement strand
GGATCTTCGACAAACATGGGCATCGTTTCATCCACGTCCAGTTCGTCTGCGATTTCACCAACAATCTCTTCCAACGCATCCTCGATCGTTACCACTCCAAGCGTCTGCTGAAACTCGTCCACGACGATGGCCATATGACTTCGACGTAGCAGGAAGTCTTTCAACAATTCGTCTATTTTGCGAGTCGCCGGAATCATCCAAGTATCGCGCAGTATACTGCGCATGCTAGACGCATTGCTTGGTCGATTGGAATCTTGAAGTAGCGTCATCAGGTCTTTGACGTAGAGAATGCCGACTATATTGTCCATCGAGTCTTCGTACACGGGCATTCGAGTACGACCAGACGCAATAACTGCTTCCGTCACTTGTTGCCAGCCCCAGCCAATTTCGATCGCATCGATTTTGCTACGTGGGGTCATGATTTGAGATACTTGGCCCTCGTCCAAATTCATGACTCCTGTGATCATGTCTCGCATCGATCGAGTTACCAAACCATCGCGTTCACCCGCCATGATCATCTTTCGAACCTCATCTTCCAGCGACTCCTCATCCACGCGATCTTCAACCCGACGGTCGCTCAGTCGATGTCCAACTGCCAAAAACAAATGTTCCAAGGTGCGAAATGGTCGAGATAGCACATTGATGGCATGCCAATACCACCACGTGTGATAGAGCAACACCGATGCGCTATTGCGAACAATGATTTTCGGAATCCACGAATAAAAACAAGCTAGAACAGCGGCTGCGATGGTGCTGACAGAAACGAGTTGATAAATCGAAACATGGTCTTGCGAGTCCGATAGCCCCCACTGCATATGCATCGACAACCAAGTTCCGGCGGAAATCAACGCGACACTGCTACCGAAAATAAAGAGATAGTTGCACGCCGTTTGCGCATCATCCTGTTCGTCCAAAATTCTACCGAAGCGTTCTCGGTTTCCTTTCAAGCGACAGTAGGCTTCGAGTGTACGGCCGCGAAAGTGCAGCAATAAATGGCTACCAAATCCCCCGATTGCCAAAAGGAATAGCCCTAAAATGGCGAGAGCAAAGCAGCCAGTATTTTGCATAGGTAGCTCTTAGCCTAAGCTATTGAATCTTTAGTCCAGCTTCCATCGACGAGCCGCCATGCTCCGCTTGGATTTGCTTTCTGCAAAACAGGAGGAATGCGACTCTCTCGAACACTGTCAAAGCAGGTTAGCTTGGCAAAGCGAATTAGGCTGGCTGGGATTCCAACGGCGGTAAAGCCTGGATGACCTGTTGCTGGGAACGGCCCACCATGATTCATGGCTGGGCTCACCGCAACTCCGGTCGGCATCTTGTCATTGAGGATTCGTCCCACCCGCTGAGTTAGCGACGCGGCGATCAAAGCATAGTCTGCATCGTCGCTCCCTTTCGAATCCGAATAGATCGAGCCCGTGAGGTTGCCCTCCAATTGCTCGATCGACTGGACAAGCTCACAAATATCCGAGCAAATTACCATCAGAACAGCGTTTCCGAACGCTTCGGTTTGGAAGACATGCGGGTCCGCTAAAAGCTGCGCACCAGAAATCGTCAACACGGTGTTCGCAACTGCACATCGGCTCCCCTCGATTTTGCTTCCTCCTGCCAACAATTTAGCTCCCGCATCCTTCAGTATCGAAATGCTCTTAACAAGGGATGTCTCTACGCTGCGCGAGAGCAAAGTCCCAGCGTTGCTGGCTTGATACTTAGCCGTGACGGCTTCTACAAACTTCGTCGTATCGGCATTGTCAATCATCAATAGCATGCCAGGGTTGGTGCAAAACTGGCCCGCCCCCATTAACCCGCTGGCCACATACTCTTCAATCAACTTATCCGGGCGTTCTCGAAATGCTCCGGGCAGAAACACGATCGGGTTGACGCTCGAAAGCTCCGCATAAAATGGTTTGCCGACTCGATCGGCAACGGCTTTCAATTGCAAACCAGCGGACCGCGAACCGGTGTACCCAATGGCAGCCAACCTTGCATCGCCTACCAAGCGTTCTCCATCGGCGTGCGAAGTGCGATAGATCAATTGCACGAGGCCACTCGGCATGTTCGTCTCGCTAGCTGCCTTTTCAGCCAGAACCGCAAATCGCATCGTCGTCGCTGGATGCGACGAGTTGGCCTTGGCGATGACCGGATTTCCTGCTGCGATGGCGGCAGCAAAGTCCCCTCCCGCAATACTATTGAATGCAAATGGAAAATTGTTTGGACCGAATACGCATACCGGGCCGATTGCTTGATAACAGGACCGGATATTCGCCTTGGAGTCAATGGTCGGAATCGCCCAACTCTGTTGTCGAGCAGCCGCTGCAGCCAGCCTCAGCTGATTGATGGTACGCGGCAACTCTACATCGGCAAGACGAGGAGATTTTGGAAGCCCTGACTCTTGATGAGCAATCTCGACCAACCCATCTTTGTCCGCCTCAATCAGGCTTGCGTACTTTTCCAAAAATAATGCGATCGCTTCAGGAGCCGTCTGCCTGAGTTTGATAAATGCATTGGTCGCCCCCGTTAAGGCTTCATCGCAATCGGACCAGTGGCTAACTGGAAAATCCAATGCGATCGGCTGACCGAGTGTCGGATTGATTGGAGAAAAAACTGCCGAATGCGAACCGGTTCGCCATTGGCCATTGATCAAAACACTTTGTGATGGACTTGTCATTGCTGAGTTCTTAGGAGTATGTATTCAAGAAGAGAAAATTAGCCCTGGACGATGGTGTTGGTTAGGGTGCCAATTCCATCGATGGATATGTGCACGGTATCATCCTTGGCTAGGGTAAAGGAACTGTCTGGCACGACACCTGTCCCGGTCAGCATGAATGCACCGTTAGGCAAGTCATTGTCGCGTGTCAACCACTGGACCAAGTCCTCAAGCTGACGAGCCATCTGCGAGACACCGGTTTCACCTGAAAAAACGGGAGCGTTGTTCCGAATGATTTTAAGATGAATTCCGATTTGGTCTCGCGGGGGCATGGAATCAGCTAATGCGATCCACGGCCCAAGGCCGCAGCACTGGTTATAGACTTTGGCTTGTGGTAAATAAAGCGGATTGTCACCCTCGATGTCACGACTGCTCATGTCGTTGCCCACGGTATAGCCTACGATCTTGCCTTGGTTGGAGAGCACCAATGTCAATTCAGGTTCGGGCACATTCCAAGTTGCATCGGTACGGATCCGCAGTTTCCCAAGGTGACCACTGCAACGATTTGGCGTCGCCTTAAAAAACAGCTCAGGTCTAGCGGCCGTGTAGACTCGGTCGTAACAACTGGCCGCCGCCTCGCTCTCCTCCATCCGTGCCGTTTGAGATCGTTTGTAAGTAACTCCAGCGGCCCAAACTTCTTGATCATCGATCGGCGGAAGCCATTTGACGCTTTCCAACGGAATAGAGGGTGACGCCCCTGGAAGATCGCGAGCCAACTCTAAAAGTCGATCACTCGACAATAGTTGGCTGAGGGTCCGAAGTCCCGTACCAGTTAAATCGAGGACCGTCGCAAAATGGTTCGCTATGCGAGCAACGGCAGGTCCTTGCTCGGTCTGTATTCTTGCCAAAAACATTTAGTATCTTTCAAAGAGATGGCTGGGATGCGTGTGACTATTGAAACACTGAGCGAAGCCATTGAACAGCCCTGCAAGCAATTTCGATGCATAATTGCCGCTTTATGGCACGGTGGTCCCCACCGTGCTGTCGCGAGTCTACCGTATGAACAGCATCCCCCCTTTGAAATCGATCGACGCCGATCCATCGAACAAATTTGCTGCGCGCATTCGAACATTTGAAACTGCGTTCAAGTTGCCGGGTGCGACTTTGTGCGCTGATCTTCAATGCAAGTTGCTCTCGGCACGAACGCCCTACTGGCTAGCTATGTCGCAGCGCTTCGATGGGATCTAGCTTGGCGGCTTGCCTCGCCGGATAAATGCCGGACGCTATTCCCACGAACAACGATACAGTCGAGGCGATGACGAGTGACCACGGCGATACAATCGTCGTCATCCCTGAAAAATATGAGACCAACGGCGGAGATACTATCCCGAATCCAAGACCGATAAGCGTTCCAACAGACGAAAGAAACGCCGTCTCGATCAAAAACTGTAAAACGATATCCGATTGGCGGGCACCTAAGGCCCGGCGGATCCCGATTTCTCGCGTCCGCTCGCTTACGCTGGCCAACATAATATTCATGATTCCAATACCACCGACCAAAAGCGAAATGGCAGCGGTTGCACCCAAAACAAAATTGAAAATGCGCTGGGTAGCTTGGGCTTGCTCAATCAAATCCAAGGGGACAGTAATTACGTAGTCTTTGTTGGGATGGTACTTGGCCAATAGGCCATCAAGCGCGTTGGCGGTGGCTTTGACTTGGAAACGATCCGCTACTTCGATCGTGATCTGGCTAAGTTCCAGACGCTGCCGAGAAAAACTTCCTTGTTGGCGTTTTGAAAGGATGTCGCCGATACGACTTCGATCGGTGGTAAGTGGAACGACGATGTCTTTATTCAAGTCCTGCGCGGCCAAGCTCGAGCCGATTCCTGCCGATGGGGTTCGGTACATCAAGACCCCGACGACGCGAAAGAAATGCTGATTGTTCACTTGAATGGACTTGCCGATTGCTGATTGACCGGGATAGATCCTCTTAGCAACCTCTTCTCCGATGACACAAACGTTGTTTCGCGATTCCATATCGGCCGGATCCAAAAAGCGTCCGCGCGCAAGTTGCAATCGGTTGACTTCGAAGTAGCTTGGATCTGCTCCCACCAGTCGTGCGTCAATGGTCGCATCTTCGTATCTGGCTTCATGGACGAACTCTCGTAAAGGCGTTACTCGAACTACGGTGTCGAGCGTTTCTTTGATACGGCGCAAATCGTCGTATTTGAGACCATATTCTTGGATGAACGAACGGAAGTTAATGGGGGCTTCTACAGCCGATTTGACACTCCGTACAATGATGTTGTTGATCCCTAACGACGCGATTTGGCGCTGGGCAGTTTGACTCGCCCCCTCTGCGACAGCCAACATGACGATGACACTCGCAACGCCAAAGACTAGTCCGAGGATGGTCAGAAAGGATCGCAGTTTGTGCATCATCACACTGCGCAATGCGGTGGAGAACATGCCTCCCCAGTGCGACCAAGTCCGACGACTCATTCGGTGGCACCTTGCGAAGATTCGCTTGCTTTGCCGGCCGATTGATTCACACCCGCCTTGCGCTCGGCGGATGCAAAGTCGTTTGTTCCACGTTTGTAAGCGTCCATAGCAACCAATTCACCTGGCTCGAGCCCTTCGGTAATTTCAACGAACGAGTGCGTGGTCCGTCCGGTTTTCACAACTTTGCGAGCAAACTCATTGCCCTTTGCCATGTAAACGTAGGACAGTTGGAAATGCTCTGTCACAGCACCGACTGGGATTGCCAAGATATCTTCGTAGGTCCCGACCAAAATCTCAACCTCCGCCGTCATGCCCGGTTTCAAGGAGATGCCCTCGGGAATCTCCTTGATGAGGACGGTGGCGTCGTAGTTTTTGGCATCATCAAAGCTACTAGCGGCTAACTCTGCTACATAGGAGATCGTGCCGTTCAGTTTTACATCCGGGAAGGCGTCCAAGCGAATGGTAACGGTCTGGTCCTTTTTAATGCGATTGATAATGGATTCGTGCACACCTAGCTTGACTTGCATGTTGAGCATGTCGGGCAAAAAGAAGATATCCCTCTGCTGAAAGACTCTGGAGCCCGTGCGAATTTTTTGAGAAGCGTCAAACCAAGGTTGGTTCGCATAGGCGACCGTGCCGTCTTGCGGAGCTTTCATCTCGCACTTAGCCAGAGTTGCAAGCAATTCATCCAATTCGGATTGATGAAGTTTGACTAGGTTTTCGGCGCTGGAAATCGTCGACTCGGCTTTTTCAATTTCGGCAACATTCGTAGACTCTTCGCGCTCAACCTTCTTGCCTGCATCCGTCTCTTTGCCTTTAAACGTGGTCATCTTCAGTTTGTAATCGTACTCTTTGAGGTTATTTAGTTTTTGTTTATCGCGCTCGACGGCTTTTGTTAGACTATTGACCAGCAGACGATACGTGTCGAGTTGCTCAGGGGAACGATAGCCTTTTTTAACAAGCACTTCGATATTGGCTCGCTCGTCCTGAATCTTTTGCAGTGTAGCTTGCCCATCTGCGATGAGTCGTAAAAATTCGGACTCTTCTGCTTTGGAGTCTCCGTCACGGTACTTTTCTACGTCTATCGTTGCAATTTCCTTCTCTCGCTTGGCCGTAGTGATTTTGCCCTCACCTTCGTTTCTTTTGGCGATAAGATTTTGTTTGGCTTCTTTGAGTTTACCTTCCGCTTCGTTGAGAGCGATTCGTTTCAAAGCGATCTGTTGGTCGATTTTGGCCGATTCCAATCTGACAATAACATCCCCCTTCGCGACAAGTGTCCCCTCGGGAACGATGAATACAATGCTGCTTTCCGAGCCAGGCAATTCGCATTTTCCGTAGATTGTATTTTGGCTTTCCACCGTGCCTCGCTCGATGACCGTGTCTTCTAGTGTGCGGCGCTTCACGGTATGTCGCATGACCTCCGAATCGGCTCCAGCGGCTGGGC
>JANLUJ010000038.1:0-4300 GCA_031363425.1 Pirellula sp. | reverse complement strand
AAATATCCTTCTCCGATATCGATGTCTTCTTCTCTAGCAACCGTAAAACCGTAGTGATTGTGGTCTCGTCCAAATTTGGACTGGTTGCCACTCATCTCGACAGTTGGAGTACGCCCAAATTCACCACCCCATACCACCAGCGTATCCTCAAGCATCCCACGCTGCTTTAGATCGCTAAGCAACGCGGAGATCGGTTGATCAATTTCAGCGGCCAGCTTGCGATGATTCTCTTCGATTTTGTCGTGATTGTCCCAAGGTTGGCCCGCACCATGCCATAGCTGTACCATGCGCACTCCTCGCTCCAGCAATCGCCTCGCGATAAGCGTTTGACGGCCATGCACACTTTTACCGTATAGGTCGAGAATGTTCTGGGGCTCATTGTTGATATCGAAGGCGTCGGTAGCTGCGGTTTGCATCCGAAAAGCCAACTCGAACGACTCAATCCTCGAATCGAGGCGGGGATCCGCTCGTTGGCTCCGGTGTGCTTGATTCAGCTTTTGCAGTAGGACTAATTGTTGGCGCTGAGTTTCAAGGCTCGCATGTGGGCTACGAATGTTTTCGATGAGCCGTTCGACGGTAGATTGCTTGGAGTCAACGTAGGTACCTTGTAGAGATCCGGGCAAAAAGGCGGACTGCCAATTTTCGGCGCCTTTGATTGGTAGACCGCCTGGGCACATCGAAACGAAGCCTGGCAAATTCTCATTTTCACTTCCCAGTCCATATGTCAGCCAGGAGCCGAGACTTGGCCTTGCTTGAATGGAATCGCCGCAATTCATAAGCATTAGCGATGGCTCATGATTTGGCACTTGAGCGTACATCGAACGGATGACTGCGATATCATCGATATGCCCCGCCGTCTTTGCAAACAACTCGCTAACTTCGATTCCGCTCTGGCCGTATCTTTCGAACCGAAACGGAGTCGGAAAGGCGTGCCCAGTCTTGCGCTCCGTGAGTAGGGTATTTGGTATCGATTGGCCAGCATACTTTAGCAGAGATGGCTTTGGGTCAAACGTGTCAACATGCGAAGGTCCGCCGTTTAGGAAAAAATGAATGACCCGTTTCGCCTTGGGCGCAAAATGGGGTGCGATTGACGGGGCAGCATGTGCGATTTCTTTATTGGCGAGCATGCTTGCAAGGCCAAGCAAGCCGAAGCCTACCCCTGATCGTCGAAGTAGGTCGCGACGAGAAAATCCAAATGGCTCTAACATTGCTTCACTCAGTCTACGAACATAAACTCATTGGCTAGCATCAGCACTTGCGCAAACTGCTGCCAGCGATTCAATTGGCTATCGCTTTGGGTCGGAAAATCTTCTTCGGCATTGGATACTAGTTGTATGGATTTACCACCTGCTCTGGTCGCTTCCACGTTCATTGTTTCAAGCCTCGTTATTGTAATTGCCCATAAAAACTGATCGCTGTTCAATCCGTCGCGAATATCCACGATGAAATCGAGCGTATCTCCTTTCTTAATATGAATCGTCGCCACATCCATTTGTTCCGTGGAATGTTGTAGCGTTGCTGACCGCAACAAACCACTCTCGCCGTGACAAACAAAGGCTCGAATGCCGTCGCCGACTTCCGGTTCGTGCGAGATTTTGGACACAATGGAATAGTCTCCCTCGACGATTGTCGTCCATCGGCGAACGACTGCATGCTTCAAGTCATTGCCAGGGTGGCCGCCAGTGGCATTAAGTTTGAGCCAACCTAACTTTGGATCGGGATAGTTTTCACCACCCTGCCAAGCACTACCATTGAAATGAGGGAGCGGTTTGAATGTTAAGATGCATCCCGTTGTAGGATCAAACTCGCCATGACCATAGCTCCATGAGTGCGGAGTTCGTGTGGGTTGCGGAACGGAGTTGTCCGACTGAAGAAACTCCACGGCCAGTCGCAACTCATTTTCGGTAGGTTGGCGTTGATAGAGTACGTTGTACAGCTTCGCGATTCGTATTTTTGAGTCACTGTCGACCTCCGAAGCAATCAGTTGAATAGCTCGTTCAGCCACGAACGGATGGTTCATCGCGAACAGCGCCTGCTGTGGTACGGAAGTTTCGGTTCGTTGGGGGATCGAAAGGTCCGGGTTTGCGAAGTCAAACATTCGAAGTACAGGGGAAACCTTTTCCCGATCGATATTTGCGTACAGGGTACGGCGTTTATTTTTTTGGTCGAATAACGATCGTGGTTTGCCTCCAACTCGCAAATCTAATTCGCCGGAAGTATGTAGCCATGCGTCACGAGCTTGCTCGAAGCTCAAACGGCGGGAGTTCATCCGAGCGAGCAATCGATTGGCTGGATCGCTTTCTTGGGACGCCGTAACGTTGCCCTGCTGATAGGTGCTAGAAAGCATAATTTCCCGGTGCAACCACTTGATGCTCCAGAGGGAATCGACAAAATGCTTTGCAAGCCAATCGAGCAGCTCCGGGTGGCTTGGGTTCTCTGCCCGATGACCAAAGTCGCTCGGTGTATCGACTAGACCGCGACCGAAATGGTGCATCCAAACTCGATTGACGAGTACGCGAGCAGTCAAGGGGTTGGTTGGGCTCGCAAGTTCATTTGCCAATTCAAGTCGCCCGCTCCCATTTTCGAAGGGTTTATCTTCTTTACCGCCGAGCGCAGTTAGATAATGCCTAGAAACTTCCGAACCCTTGGTCAATGGATTGCCGCGAAGAAAGACGCGAGGGCTCGACGGGACGGGTCGATCGACAAGAATGGTAGCGTACGGAGGCGATTTGTCGCTATCCAACAACCAACGATCGACTTCGCCCTGCACCTTCCAAAGTTCCACGATGACATCGGTTGGGAAGTAAACTTCAATGTTGGTGATATGTTCGTCAGGGATTTGGCATGGCGACTCGATTCCGTAAAGGACACGACGTAGCGTCTCGTCGTTTGGGTCTGTAAGGGTCGTGGCATCGGGGAACTTTGCAGTGTGTTCGCGCCAGCGTTTATCGACATCGTCAAAAACAGTGCCGTAGTCCGCTGCGATCGAAATCATTTGATCGCGTTGAGCTTTTTCCGCACTGTGCCATTTGATAAAGATTGGGGATAGGGATTCTTTGTCCTTGGCCAGGTACGCTTGCCACTTGCGGACGACGAACGGGTTGAGGTCGCCCTGTTCAAGCATCTGATTGAATACCTCTTCCGGATACTTTTCCAGTTCAAGCTGAGCCAACAAGTATTTTTCGACGTTCGATCGCACTCGTTGGGACTGTTCTTCCCGACGCTTGGCCAAGGTCTCACGGTTTTTGCTTTCGCGTTTTGTCAGCTCTTCGAGGAATGCATTGTCATTCGTCTGGCCGCAACAGACCAGCTGTTCTTGGCAACTTTGAAAGACCCCATACAACGAATAATAATCGCGGGTCGGTATTGGATCGTACTTGTGATCGTGACAACGTGCGCAAGCGACGGATAGTCCCAATATTCCTCGCGAGACAACATCGATACGATCGTCGATGACATCGTGCGTTACGCCAAGGAATCGTCTGCCCAAGGTAAGGAATCCCATGGCGGCTAATTCCGGCGAGCCGGCAGACACGAGTTGGTCAGCCGCGATTTGTAGTCGAACGAATTGATCATAAGCTAGGTCCTTGTTGAACGATCGGACGACCCAGTCTCGATACTCCGACGCATGAACCCATCGGCTTTCTTCGCGAGCGTAAACGTAGCCTTTGGTATCGGAGTATCGCGCGACGTCCAGCCAATGTCGTGCCCAGTTTTCACCATACTGCGGACTTGCCAACAGGCGATCTATCAATTGCTCATACGCGTCTTCAGAATTATCATTCACAAACGACGAAACTTCAGCCGCCGTCGGTGGCAAACCGATGAGATCCATCGTCGCTCGTCGAATAAGGGTCCTTCTATCTGCAATTGGACTTGGCCGCAGTTGCATGCGTTGTTGTTTCTCAAGAATAAATCGGTCGATTGGCTGCTGGCTCCACGTGTCTTCCTCGAGTTGCGGCGGAAGTGTGTGCGCAATCGGTTGCAGCGACCAAAGCGATTTTTTTCCAGCTCTTGGAAAAGGTGCCATGCCATCGCGAGGGTCGGATGCACCCATCTTCACCCAGGCCTCAAGGTCCGCGATCTCGCGTTCGCTGAGTTTTTTCGTGGGCGGCATCTGAAGCTCGGCGTTGCTATATCGCACGGCCTCGATCAGTCGGCTTGCATCCGGAAATCCATCTTGAATGACGGGACCATTTTCGCCGCCGGCTTGCCATCCGGATCTAGAATCCAGCCGCAAGCCACCCTCTTGCTTTGATTCTCCATGGCACTCTTGGCATCTTTCAACCAAGAGTGGTCG
>JANLUJ010001411.1:0-5938 GCA_031363425.1 Pirellula sp. | reverse complement strand
GAACCGTTTGAACCAATTGTTTGTTTGTCGAGTCGATAGACTCGATCCAATCGAGAGACTTAAAATAGCCTAGTCCCTCGATCTCGTCTAACGCATACCGCCGAACCAAACGAGAGAGGGAGTTCAAATGTGGCTCTTTCGATGCAAGTGTGGCACGGTGGTCCCCACCGCAAGTGTGGCACGGTGGTCCCCACCGTGATATCGAGGCGATAGCGAGTTCGCAATATCACAGTGGGGACCACCGTGACACTCTAATCCAACACTACATACAGGCCTTCAACGCGGCGATAGCTGGAGCATAATTGGGTTCCTGTGTCACTTCAGGAACGATTTCACCGTAGACGACTTTTCCGCTCGCGTCCAAAACATAAACTGCGCGTGTTAGCAATTTCAACTCATCGATCATCAGACCATAGCTCATTCCGAAACTTCCATTTTGATAGTCGCTGCCAACCTTCATGGCCTTGATGTCCTCCGCCCCGCAAAAACGATTCATGGCGAATGGCAAATCGCGGCTTACCGTCAAAGCGTTGATCTTGTCCCCCATTGCACCCAACTCAACGTTAAACTTCTTCGTCTGGATTTGGCAAACGCCGGTATCGAGCGACGGCACGACGCTGAGAATGGTCGGCTTGCCCTTGAGGTCAGCCAAAGTAATCTTTTTGAGACCACCCTCGAAAAAGTGCACCGTGAAATCAGGTGCGGGGCTACCAACGGCAAGCTCCGTGCCAAGAAGAGTCATCGGTGTTCCCTTGAACGTTATTGCTCCGGTGCGTGCCATCGTAAAATCCTTGTTGTCTGTGATGCTAGAAACTTTCTAAACGAGCACGAAAAGTAAGGTTTATTGGCCGCTTCGTCAATCCTTGACCCGAATAGTAATGAAATCAAAGCGATTTCCTGAGTTCGGTGCGATAAACGTGCAATCTTCCTTTGCTCAGAAGTACATACGTCCCAAAAACGATCGCCACCGGAATCACTTGACCTGCTCAGCCAAGTCCCCATTGACCTGGACGGCTAGCGCAAACGAGCGTTAAACTATTTTGGGAACCATTATTAGTCATCTGCATCTAACGAAGCTTGCATGGATCTAAGGGTTATTGCCCCATAAGGAATCTACTAAATCATATGACCGCGTTGACCGCCCCCGTCTCGTCGTCGTCCCTCCTCAACAAGTGCCAGTCCATATCCAACTCAGGACTCTTCGAAGTTGAAACGGACTTTTCACTCGATGGAGACAAGCAAGAGCTTGTACTGAAGGTTACGCTCGACGGCATCTCTATGCCGGCAATTCCAAATGGCTCCGTCTGCACCGCATTCGAATGGTGCCAGATCGAATCTTTTCGTACCGTTGCTGGCGTAGGCTCAGGCCTCTTGCAAGGCAAAGTTGAAAACGTCTGGACGGACATGTTGCGGTTCTCAAATCGTTTGGCAACCCGTTTTCACAAAGTTGCAAGAACCCTCGAGCGCATGCGAGAGGTCATCGCTAGAACCGGGGAGATAGGCGAAACCGAAGAACCTGTAGACAAAGAATTCGCACTTCGCGAGATTGCGTCCACGCTAACGAGGGACACAATCGATCCGCCTCGGTGCGATGCCTGTTCGCTCCGCTTGCAAACCGTCGACGAATCCTGCCCAAGATGCATGGAAAAAGGGCAAATCCTTCGTCACATCCTCCATCTGCTACGGCCCCACCGACGCGGTGCGATTTTCCTGTGCGTTCTAACCATTCTCGGTGTGGTCGCGGAATTGATACCACCCAAATTGCAACAGTACATGGTAGACCATATCCTCAATGGCCAAACCGTCAGCGGGCTGAGCAATGGCTCAGTCGTCCCATTTCATTCTGCGTTGTTGGTCGTCGTTTTGGCCTTGGCGTTTTCACGTGTCGTGATGTCCGTAGTTAGCGTCATCAAAGGACAGATCGCGACAACCATCGGCACTGAATTGACCGGCACTCTTCGATTGGAATTGGTTCAAAAGTTGCAACGACTCGCGGTCACTTACTACGACCGCCACCAAGTTGGATCGATGATCAGCCGCGTTGCGCATGACAGTGAAGTGCTGCATGGTTTAATGCACCAGCTAACGGGCGGGTTTCTTTTGCAAACGGCTCAATTGGTTGGCGTTGGAGCGATGCTGATGTGGCTCAACCCAAAGCTTGCTATGTTCACTCTCATTCCTGTCCCATTGGTATTTATCGGGTCGTGGATCTTTTGGCAAAAAGTCTATCCGAGATACTACCGCCTTTGGGACGCGTCATCACGGCAAATGTCGGTCTTGGGTGGCATGCTCCAGGGGATCCGAGTGGTAAAAGCCTTCGCACAAGAAGATCGTGAGTACGAACGATTTCGGAAAACGAGCGATCACCTGCGCCAATGGCGGTTGTGGGTCGAGAACACCAACGCATGGTATTCCGCGTCGATGTCCATTGTTTTTAGTCTCGGCGGGTTGATCGTTTGGTACGTAGGGGGACGGGACGTTATCGGCAAGGAGATGTCGTTGGGTGAATTGATCGCGTTTCTCGCATACCTTGCCATGTTCTATGCTCCTTTAGGTGCTTTGTCGAACTTCACCTCTTGGCTGACAAGCTTTTTGTCGGGCAGCAAAAGGGTACTGGAGTTGATGGAGACTCCGCTTGGCGTTGTAGACCCTGCGCACGCAAAGAAATGGGACAACCCTCGCGGGCACCTTCGCTTCGATCACGTGACCTTTGGCTACGATCGGAACCAACCGGTGATCAAGGATGTGTCGTTCGAGGTAGCACCTGGAGAGATGGTCGGCATCGTCGGACGCAGTGGATCCGGCAAATCGACGATGGTCAATTTGCTCGGCCGATTCTACGATGTCCAGGAAGGTGCTGTCTTGGTCGATGGCATCGATGTCCGGAACCTCTCCATGCAGAGCTTGCGAGAGAATTTAGGGATCGTGTTCCAAGATTCCTTTTTATTCCGAGGAACGATTTGGAAAAACCTCTCCTACGGTCGCCCTCAAAGCACCATCGAAGAGGCGCTCGTAGCCGCCAAGGCATCCGGCGCTCATGATTTCATCCTGCGGCAAAGCCTCGGCTATGAGACTCTACTTGGCGAACATGGGGCCGGTCTCTCAGGCGGCGAAAAGCAACGTCTATCGATTGCTCGAACTCTGCTCTATGACCCAAAGGTTTTGATTCTCGATGAGGCAACCAGCAACATCGACGCCGAAGCGGAGCGGTGCATCCAGGAAGCCCTTGAAGTTCTCGTTCGCGGACGAACCACGATCGCCATCGCGCATCGACTTTCGACTTTGCGGAATGCGGATCGCATCTTGGTCTTCGATCGCGGACGGCTCATTGAACATGGCACACACGCGGAGCTTCTGTCTTCCGATGGGACCTATGCAAGACTTGTTCGAATTCAAACACAAGTTTCCAAGGATCCGAACTTCGACAGACTGTTATGGAATGTAGACAATTCCAAATCGAATGCTTTTAAAGCAGATGAACCGTCGGAAACCGAACGGAAAAGGGACGATGAGACTGAGCCAGAGTTGGCGAAGACTAACGCGGCAACTATCCATTGGCTAGAACCGAATCACACGGAGCTTAGGGCCGGGCCATTTCATCGCACAGAACTTTGGAGGAACGGAACGTGCATAGCGGACAGTGTCTTCGCCGTTTCCGCATTTCCGGCAACCCAGCCAGATCGCTATTTAAGCCTTCGTCGTTGGAAGGATCACGGAGAAGATGAAGAAGTCGGGATGATTTCCAATATAAGCGAGTGGTCCGGCGGACAACAAACGATCTTGAATGCTTTGATGAAACGACGCTACCTCTTGCGCAAGATTCAAAGTGTGACGCAAGTGAAGCTTCGACTTGGTTTTCTCGAATTCGACGTAGTTACCGATTTGGGGCAAGAAGTTTTTTCGATGCGATGGACACAGAGCCAGGCGATCGACTTCGGCGAGAGAGGCAAACTCATCATGGACACCGAGGAGAATCGATACGTCGTGGCAGATATCGAGGCCTTGAGCCCCCCCGATCGCGAACGCTTCTTGCAGTACGTCTACTGGTAGCGCCAACTTTGGCTGACGCTGCACGTGGCTGACGCTGCACGTGGCTGACGCTGCACGTGGCTGACGCTGCACGTGGCTGACGCTGCACGTGGCTGACGCTGCACGTGGCTGACGCTGCACGTGGCTGACGCTGCTAGCGTCAGAGTTTGCGGTCGTCTAATGCGGACGCTAGCAGCGTCCGCCACGTGGCCTAATTCGATGCGTCAAAAGGGACCTTTTGCGGTATCGTCAACCCACCAGACAACAGTAACTTCCAAGGCGACGTAGCTTCCCATCCCGTGTTGATTACGTCTTCTCGAGGGAAGATCAGCGTATAGCCAGATGGTGGAAAGAGTCCGATAGGAACATAGACGCAGGCCAGTTGCTTGCCAGTGCTCACGTCTTGGCACTCTCCCATCAAGAATCCAGTTGCCTTCGCACCCGGATGCGGAAACGGGACTAGCACGACCGTATCGATTTTTTTCAAACCGTCCGGGCCTTGCATGGCCTGCGAAGCATCGCGAACGGCTCGATACAACACCGAGATGCCAGGGATATAACTAAAGCCCCAGTCCACCCAGCGACTCAATCGCGATTGAAAGGCATAGCCAAGAACATAGAAAATCAAAAGCACCGTAAGCAGTGATATGGGGGGCGTTACATACTTCTCAAACGCTGTCCAGTATTGATCGTCTATGCCCTTTGGGAAAATCAGCGGAGCTATCAACGATGCAACAGGATCAATTACCCACGAATTCAGAATCAAGTAGATTTGGTAGACTACAAACAGAGTCAACAAAATCGGAGCGGCAAACAAAATGCCAAAGACAATTCGCCGCAAGAACCATCGCAGTCCGGAAATTCGAGGTTGGTTCGGCGAAGATGATGAGAATCCGGGAGCCGAATCAGCGAAGTTATTCATGTATGTCGGTTCTTAACTCAGTGGAAACATGCGACGAACGCATATCCTACCGGAAAACATCGATATTGTGTGAATATGTATTCCAACGTCGAACAGCAACACAAATCGCCTAATGAGGACCGTGACGAGGAGATCCTCTAGCTTTCCAATGCTTGAAAAAACGTGGGGCCGTTAGCGTTGTTTAGCCTGTAAGCAGGACAAGCCTGCGGTATTTCTGAATCCCACCGTGCCCTATCAGGAAAACCGCAAGAAAATGACGGTTTCCAGCATTAGTGCTCTGCTAGACGATTTTCCTACGAAGTATCTTAACGGCATGCGATACGGCCTCGACGAATCGATTTACTTCGTCCAGCGTGTTGTACAAATAGAAACTCGCTCGGCATGTCACCGAGACTCCCAACCGACTATGCAACGGCATCGCGCAATGATGCCCGACTCGGATCGCAATCCCGCGGCCATCCAATACCCGAGCGATCTCCTCACCATGAACTCCATCCACCGCAAACGACACCACACCGCACTTTAATTCCGGCGATGGTGAATAAACGCGAAGGCCATCGATCATCAAAAGACCTTGTATCGCTTGGCCGGCCAGCAGCCGCTCATGTTCCATCAACCGCTCGTGCCCAATCGATTCCAAATACTCGATCGCGGGATTCATCGAAATAATCTCAGCAATGGCCGGCGTCCCCGCTTCGAATTTGTGCGGTAAATCAGCAAGCGAAAAGCCATCAAACGATACCGATTTGATCATGCTGCCGCCACCCTGCCAGGCGGGCATGCTCTCCAATATCTCTTGCTTGCCATAGCACACGCCGACGCCCGTCGATGCAAGCATCTTGTGGCCGCTGAAGACCACGAAGTCGGCATCCCAATCCCGCACGTTGATCGCGCCGTGGGGAGTGGCTTGCGCCGCATCGACCACAACCATCGCACCCATCCGACGCGCAAACCGAACAAGTTGTTTCACCGGATTGATCGTACCCA
>JANLUJ010001369.1:0-3337 GCA_031363425.1 Pirellula sp. | reverse complement strand
GTAAAAACACTTCCGGGGGGTAGGGGGCGGTCTGTCCGCAAAGCGAATTTATTCGCACATCAATGGGCAACACCCAAAAATCACGCGACAATTGAAAATCGATATACTCGATGAATAATCCGCGCTAGCGCCCGCGGCTCAGTATTTTGCCTGCGCCAATTGCAAAGTGAGTGCCATTTGGCAGGAACCTCCACGGCAGTGCGTTCCCAGGCAGAGCCGCAGAGCCGCAGAGCCTGGGAACGAGTAGTCTCCTGTGCAACGCTAATTCCAATCAGTGGCACTCGTATGATCGCCTATAATCCGGCGATCGGTTCGCCGAAGTAGACTTGGTGCGGTCGGTCGGTCGCATCATGCCAAACTGCAGTTGGAGGTATCCCAAGGGCATGATAAATAGTAGCCGCAAAATTCTCTGGTTTGACAGGTTGTTCAGCAGGATATGCTCCCTGTGAGTCAGATTTACCGACCACATTGCCACCCCGAACGCCGCCTCCTGCAAAGAAAACCGATTGCACGGCACCCCAATGGTCACGGCCCGGTAACTTGTAGTGCGCAGGTAGCAATGTGATTTGCGGCGTACGACCAAACTCGCCCGCCATCACTACGAGTGTTTCATCCAATTCCCCAGTTGAATGCAAGTCATCCAGCATCGCTGACAGCGCCTTGTCCGTTGGAGGCAATAAAGAATTCTTCAGATGCGGGAACGCATTTCCGTGCGTGTCCCAAGTTTCATCGTTGCCTAAATTGACTTGAACCAAGTTGACTCCGGCTGCGACCAATCGACGTGCCATGAGCAACGACCATCCAAACGAATTACGACCATATCGATCCAGCGATGATTCCGCCGCGCGTGTCACATCCAAGGCCTTTTGAATTGAACTCTCCGTCAGAAGGGAGATCGCACTTTGCCGAAAACGATCGAAGGATTGCGTCTCCGCATAACTCGCCAGCTTGACCTGCTGATTTTTTAAAGTTTCAAGCAATTGAAGTCTTCCGTTGATTTCCTTTAACCCTAGGCCGTCAGGGAGAGTTACCTGAGGCGCTTGATAGTGTCGGTTATCAGCGTTGCCTCGATCTTGATGATCGAAACCATATTCAGGGAACGCTCCATAGGATGTGTTGTGAAAAGGCGACGCCTCGATCATCCATGGATCATGCTGTACGCCCATTTCACCTGCGTGTTGCCCGGGTATGATTCGTCCGGACGAATGAACAAGTCGTTCAGGTAACATGACTGCTGTCGGCAAATTGTTACGAACCTTGGTTGCATAGCCTGCGACCGAAGCGATCGAAGGTCTGTCCGTACGATTTGAGCCGTTCGGATTAAACCCTGTTGGCAACTGCGAATGACCAGTCAACATAATGTGATGGGCCGCCGAATGGTCGTTGGAGTTATGCGTCAACGAACGACAAAGAGCCCACATTTCACTACGATCTGCCAGCAGAGGCAAGTGTTCGCAAATCTGCAGACCCGGTGTTCGCGTCGAAATCGGTTTGAATTCACCGCGAACATTCTCTGACGCGTCCGGCTTCATGTCGAAACTCTCGTGTTGCGCCAGGCCGCCTGAAAGAAAAATGAAAATGCATGACTTCGCCTTGCCAAAGGAAGAGTTTTTCGACGACGCCTGAGCCTCACGAAGTCCGGCCAAGTGGTTCATTCCAAGCCCAAGAATTCCGATCGAGCCGGCTTGAATGGCCGTTCGCCTCGCAACAATTGGATGATTCCATCGATGGTCTGAATGCATTGGAATGTTCTTTTGTAAAACTCGGCTCACAGCGAAAGGGAACGTTTATTGCGTTAAAAGCACAATAAAAGCGAAAAAAACACCCAAAACTCTACAGAACCATGTTGAACGATGAACAGAGAGTCGCTAGGTTTACCACATTAATTGTTTGATCCACTCGTTTCTTAGGAAAGCACCGAATGAATAAACGCGGAATGATTGCTAAATTTTTTGCGACCTTGGCGGTCGTCATTCTGGGGGGTATTTTACACTCATCAGTTACCATGGCTCAAGCCCCTGAGACCACCAGCGCCCCTGGCGGAGAAGCAAATTTAGTGCTTCCAGATCTCGGTGGAACCACTTTTTTTGGCGTCCCTGGTACCTATCTTCTCTATGCGGGCCTTTTGGTCTGCGTTGCTGGTTTGTTTTTTGGAATGCTTATTTACCGCGAGCTCCAAAACATGCCGGTTCATGCCTCAATGCTCGAGGTTTCTGAACTTATCTACGAAACGTGTAAAACCTATTTGATAAACCAAGGCAAATTCATGGCCGTGCTTTGGGCATTCATTGCCATTGTGATCGTAATGTATTTTGGTTGGCTTTCCGAAATGTCGTATGGTGTTGTTGGAATCATCGTTTGCTTTAGCATCGTTGGAATCCTCGGCAGCTATGGCGTAGCCTGGTTTGGAATCCGAGTCAATACGTTCGCTAATTCTAGAACCGCTTTTGCAAGCCTTAAGGGGCTGCCGTACCCTGTTTACGCCATTCCGATCAAAGCAGGGATGAGCATTGGAATGATGTTGATCAGCGTTGAGTTGTTGATCATGCTCTGCATTTTGCTTTTCATACCGCGGCAATACGCCGGAGCATGCTTCATCGGATTCGCGATCGGCGAAAGCCTCGGCGCAGCGGCATTGCGGATCGCAGGTGGAATCTTCACCAAGATCGCTGATATCGGTTCCGATCTGATGAAGATCGAATTCAAAATCAAGGAAGACGATGCTCGCAATCCAGGGGTCATCGCCGATTGCACGGGTGATAACGCCGGTGACTCGGTCGGGCCAAGCGCCGACGGTTTCGAAACCTATGGTGTTACTGGCGTCGCCTTGATCACCTTTATTTTGCTGGCGGTGAATCCCACCTCCGCAGGCCCACAATACGAGACCATTCAAGTGCAGCTCCTTGTTTGGCTGTTCGTCATGCGTGTCATGATGATCGTCGCCTCGTTTGTTTCGTATTACATCAATGAGCAATGGACGAAATCGAAGTACGAAACCGCGGCGAAGATGGATTTTGAGATGCCTCTCACCCGCTTGGTTTGGATCACTAGCATCATTTCGATCGCGATTACCTATATCGTATCGTTTGTTATGATTCCATCTCTGGCTGGAAATAGCCAGCTTTGGTGGCAACTTTCGACAATCATTTCCTGCGGAACATTTGCTGGCGCCCTAATCCCTGAACTTGTAAAAGTGTTTACGTCAACCTCGTCAAAACACGTCAAGGAAATTGTTACATCGAGCCGAGAAGGGGGAGCGTCCCTCAACATCCTTTCGGGACTAGTCGCCGGTAATTTTTCTTGTTTGTGGTTAGGAGCAGGAATCGTTGGCTTGATG
>JANLUJ010001357.1:0-10638 GCA_031363425.1 Pirellula sp. | reverse complement strand
CCGATATCGACGCATCTAGCGTTCAGTCGATGCTGAACACTTGGAACCGAGACGTACAAACCCGAGCTGTCAAGATTTTCGGCAATGCAGAAATCCGCGACCGATCGAAGGTCGTTGAAACCTACATCAAGGAAGTGACGGAAACCAGGTCCACGTCCGTCGAATCAGATCTCGAAGACGGCCGAAAGTTGTATCAACAGCATTGCGCGGTATGCCATTTGTCCAAGGACGACGTGCCGGCATTAGGTCCAAATCTGTCTTCGTTAAGCGATCTATCCATTCGCAATTTGATGACGGGAATTCTCGATCCCAATCGCGCTGTCGATGGCAAGTACAAGCAATACATCGTTCGCACCGAAGATGATGCGACGCTGGCTGGCGTAATTGTTCAGGAATCATCGTCAAGCATAACGTTGGCAACAGCGGACGGAAAACGCCATGTTTTGGATTTAGCCTCGATAGCCGAATTGAAGGATCAGGGAATATCGCTTATGCCGGAAGGCTTTGAACGTCAATTATCTGCAAATGCCATGCGGCAAGTGATTGCGTACGTCCAGCAAAAACAAGATCCCTAATGAAGTAGCATGGCCCCCTGGGCCGTGCGAATCATTTCTAAACGGTTGGGGCTTGCCCATACAATCTACATTGTTTGCCTTACTATCTTAGTACACCAAACCTTGGTTGAAAGGGAGGCAAGCTCCCCACAACCCAACACTTTCGTTGCCGAAAATGCGTAGGCTTGGTAAAATCTGAAGTCTGCAATTTTATTCGCTCGATTGCGAAGTACGAAAGACTACTCTTTTTTGCATCTATCTCTCTTCGATTCTTCAGGGTACCAGAATATGCGTTCGATACGTTGGAATCTATTGGCCGGAAATAGCTTTAGACCCAAGCGACTTAGCCGCAGGTTTCGACGACTCCTCGCTGAACAACTGGAACCGCGTAAGGTTTTTGATGCAACGACTGCTGCCAACGTACTATCAACGTATTCACCTGAGTTGGATTTAAATTCGGCCCTTGAGTCGAAATCGAGTGCTTCGATTGGCTCAGCATCACTTTATTCAAACTCGCCCGATCAAGTTTGGGGTTTGCGACCACGAATTCCAGCGACACAAGGACAGGTATCGTACATTCAGCCAAGCAACTTTTCGGCCGTTGTCCTCGACCGAGAGTTGCTTTCGTCAAAGCTGTCGTCGGCGCCGTTGGAATTTTCGCCGGACGCGGGTCTGTCTCCATTGGAGATTACGTTGCCCACTCCGGATCATGGTTTCGCAAGATTCGCTGTCGTACTGTCGCCGATTATGGAACCAGAACTTGCGGCCCAATTCCCGGAGATCCAGACGTTCAGCGGACAAGGAATCGACGACCCCGCTGCCACGTTACGATTCGATGTAACGCCAGCAGGTTTTCATGCACAAGTTCTGTCGCCCTCGGGCGCCTATTACATCGACCCGTATTGGCATCTAGACGAGAGCGTCTATATAAGCTATTTCAAAAAAGACCTGGCGCTGAGAACTGGTACAGAGTTTGTCGAGGAAGACATCGACAAACACAATGCTGAACCGAAGCTAGGATTGTCGTCGCAAGATGTCGATGTTGAATCGATCAGCAAAATGCCGATGCAGAAAGAGACAGCCAGCACGGGTTCCAAACAGTTGGCCCCCGTTCTCTTGCCTCGCTCGGGGACGCAATTGAGGACCTACAGACTCGCCAACGCAGCGACTGGGGAATACACCGCGTTTCATGGTGGTACTGTCGCACTAGGACAGGCTGCGATCGTAACCGCCATCAATCGAGTCGATGGTATTTACGAAAGTGAGTTGAGTATTCGAATGGTACTGGTGGCGAACAATTCGGCGCTCGTCTATACCAACGCGGCGACGGATCCCTATACCAACTCGAATGCCTCGAGCTTGTTGGGCCAAAATCAAACGAATCTGGATTCTGTGATCGGCAATGCCAACTACGATTTTGGTCACGTATTTTCTACGGGTGGCGGCGGATTGGCTGGCTTGGGCGTGGTGGGAGTTACTGGCCAAAAGGCCCAGGGCGAGACAGGACTTGGCACTCCCATCGGGGACGCGTTTTATGTCGATTACGTCGCGCATGAGATGGGGCACCAGTTCGGTGGCGACCACTCCTTCAATGGAATCACCGGAAGCTGCGCGGGCGGCAATCGCAATGGCGGTACCGCATATGAACCTGGAAGCGGTTCCACTATCCAGGCCTATGCAGGCATATGCGGATCGGATGATTTGCAACCCAACAGCGATCCCTATTTTCATTCTGTTTCCTTCGATGAAATTGTTGGGTACACGACGACAGGCATTGGAAACTCGGCCGCTTCCATTTCGTTGACCGGGAATAATGTGCCGCGTGTCAATGCTGGTGCAGACTTCGTCATTCCCGCCCGCACAGCATTTTCTCTCAACGCAGCTGGAACCGACGTGGACTCCGGTGACGTGCTGACCTACAACTGGGAAGAACGCGACCTGGGGGCAGCCCAGGCTGTTGGCGCAGCCGACAATGGGACGAGTCCCATATTTCGTTCCTTCAATCCGACCATCAGCCCAGAACGAATTCTTCCGCGACTTCAGGATCTACTGAACAACACGACCACGATAGGCGAAAAACTCCCCACAACGAATCGTACTCTCAAGTTCCGGGCCATCGTTCGTGACAATCGTAGCGGCGGTGGGGGCGTCAACACCGACGACATGCAGATTTCGGTCGTAAATACGGGTTCTGCATTTGCAGTGACAAGTCCAGATACGAATGTCAGCTTGAACGGGAATGCATCCGAAACCGTAACTTGGAATGCTGCGGGGACTACAGCCGCTCCCATCAACACAGCCAACGTTAATATTTGGCTTTCGACCAACGGCGGGTTAAGCTTTCCAATTCTATTGGCTGCCAACACTCCCAACGATGGCAGTCAAGCCATTACCGTCCCCGACCTAACAACGACGACGGCCCGTATCAAAATCGAAGCTGCCAACAGCATTTATTTCGACGTGTCCAACTCGAATTTCTCCATTGTCGGCAGTTCAAACACAGCGCCTACTATTTCCAACGTCTTGAATCGACTGATCAACTCTAGCACGTCTACCGGCGTCATTCCTTTTACAATTGGCGATTCGCAAACAGCCGCGACGGATTTGGTGGTTACAGCCAGTTCCTCAAACCCTACGTTGTTGCCAAATAGCGGAATCGTCTTGGGTGGTTCTGGTGCAAACCGCACGATCTCGCTAACGCCTACTCTTGGGCAAGCCGGCCAAGCCAAGATCTCCATCAGCGTTACGGATGCAGGTGGTTTGACGGCCCAGAGTACGTTTTTGCTATACGCTGAAGGCGTAATAAGTTGCGTTGCCTACCAAGACTTTGATGGCGTGGCGGTTCCGGCGTTGCCTGCGGGTTGGACTAGCACTGCCACTGGAGCATCTGCGACGAATTGGGTGACTTCTAACAACAACAGTTCTAGCGGTCCAAACAATGTCTTCGTTTCGAATCCGGCCAACGTGAGCGACAGTCGCTTGACCTCCCCAATTATCGCGGTGACGCAGGCAAACAACCAGTTCAAGTTTCGAAACAACTACAATTTAGAACCCTCGTTCGATGGCGGTGTATTAGAGATTTCCATCAATGGTGGCGCCTTTACGGACATCCTCTCTGCTGGTGGTGGCTTCAAGTCCGGGGGTTACAACGGAGTGATCAGTACTGGATTTTCAAGCCCCATTGCGGGTAGACAGGCCTGGACCGGAAATTCCGGTGGATACATCGATACGGTTGTTGAGTTTCCAGCCTCCGCCATTGGACAAAATGTTCAATTGCAATTGCGGATGGGAAGCGATAGCTCAGAAGTGGCGGTTGGCTGGCGGGCCGATGCTACGCAGTTATGCGGCATTCAGGTTCCAACATTCCTTGCTATTTCTGCAACCGACGCTAGTAAATTGGAAGGCAATTCAGGCAACACGCCGTTCACATTCACGGTCTCTCGAACCGGCGACGTGACTGGCACAACTAGCGTGGCATATGCGGTAACCGGTAGCGGGAGCAACCCAGCCAATGCAATTGACTTTGGTGGTGTTTTCCCGAGCGGTACGATCAATTTCGATCCAAACGCGTTGAACCAATTGATTACAGTCAATGTTAGCGGTGATACACTTGCGGAATCGAACGAAGGGTTCACCGTCACGCTCAGCAACTCTACGGGCGGTGCAACTTTGAGCGCGGCTTCGGCTATAGGTAGTATTCTGAATGATGATTCGAATCAACCACCACTGATCAATGCAAGTCTTTCTCAAGTGTCAGGCGATGTGTTAACCCCAATATTTAACAACGGGACCTGGAGCGATCCCGAGTCGAGAAACGTAACCTTAAGCGCTTCAGCTGGGGTGGTCGTTAAAAATGCAAATGGAACGTGGGCTTGGTCGATCACCCCATCCGCAGCGATCAACAATCAAACAGTTACCATTACAGCTTTGGATGAAGATGGCGGTTCGGCCTCGGTGACATTTTCCCTTAGCGCCATACCCGCGGTTTCGAATAAGCAGGTTTATTACAAAGGCTCCTCGTTCGCATCAAATGGGGACAACATCCCTGCGGCATTGGATCCGAATAAAGTCATAGCCAAGTCTGGGGCGACAGAACAGACTTTGAGCTATGCCAATCTCATCAATACGACTCGAGGCATCAACGGCATTGTTCTCGATGTTGCTGGACTCGCGTCCTCAACTCTAACTGCCAGCGATTTCGTTCTGCGTGTTAGCCCAAATGGATTTTTTGACGAAGCAACAAATCCCCCTAGTAGTTGGGAAATTGCTCCGACTCCAGTTGGAATATTCGTAACTCCAGGAACCGTCACTCTACCTGCTCGAGTACGATTGGAATGGGCCGACAACGCGATAGAAAATCGCTGGTTGCAGATACGCGTACTTGCCAACGCGAACACTGGTCTTTCAACGAGCGAGGTCTACTACCTTGGCCACTTGAGGGGCGAGATAAACGGACAAACCGTTGGCGGAGCCTATTTTGTCAACAATGCGGATTTGACGGCTGCCTTGCCCGTTGGACAGGAGGCACTGGTCGACAATACGAGGGACGTGGACAAGAATGGTTTCGTTCTGAATGCGGACTTCATCCTTATCCGACTTGGGGTCATCAGCTCCCTGCTGCTCCGAAACATCACGATCCCGGCGGCGGGAACGGCTGCCGAAGGCGAAGCTAGCAGCAATCGAATGAATATGATGCCATCGATTTACTCGACAACTAAGTCCTCCAACGAAAGTGCTGAAGTGCTTTGGGTTACGCCTGGGCCTCGCTGGACTGGTCTCGATTACGCCGTACGCAGACCAATTTTTGCTTCTGCTCAGCTCGACAAAACAATCGACAAATGGGATTTTGATGCAATTCTGCCATCGAAAACGAAATACAGTAGCGATAAAGTCCATCAACAAAGTCTAATAGACCAGTTGTTTGCAGAATTGGGGAAAGACCTAGATTCGAAGAAATGATTGGTGTCTGCGGGAGGGGAAACGGCTCTTTTCCATCGAAAGCCACCGGATAAATTCGAGAAACTTAAAGATTGCTTTCCAGCAATGCATTTGGTCGGTAGATTCATGAGATGGTCTTCGATTGCGAACCTATATCGCAATTCTGTTGTGCGTCTCCTAGATTTTTCAAAAAACGGATTGCGGCCCCTCTCTGAGGTTGCCGCGTATCCCTTCGAGACAAAAACGAAACGTTTTGGAAGATTGACATTGGCGAAGTAATCATACTGGAACTGCACTAGACTCTCACTCTCGGAAATATCCATGCATAAGCTTCCACGTTCGCCCCGATCCAATCGCCGTTTGACGTACGGGAAGACAAGGAATTGGAAACGATTGCAGTTGCTTTGCGAGCTATTGGAGTCCCGCCAGCTTATGGCTGGCGACCTAGCGAATGAATTCAGATTAGACGTTTGCCCGTCCGTAGTCCGGGACCGTGGAAATACCCCAGCAATGGTTGCCAATCCAATGGTTGCCACGGAATTCGGCGTCTCTGCAACCAAATACGCTTCGGTTGGAGATGCAACGCCCGCACAAACGTCTGTTAAGAACGCACTCCGCCTAGAAAAACCAACTCACTTCTACTTGGTTGACGGACAGCAGGTTGGGATGGTTGTTCACCCCACGCGAGTAGCGGTACAATTTGACGGAAATAGCAAACCCGATGCGGACGCGCTTTCCGAGCTTGGTCTGAGGGTAGTTCGATCTGTCAACAACAAATACTCGGTTTACGAATCTGCAGGGGCACTGGATAGCACTGCGCTAACTGTTCTCTTGAAAGGTTCTGAAAAAGTAACCCATGTGGCGCCCGTGTTCGTAGTGCAAAGTTCCAATTCGGAAGCTGTCTTGCTCGACGAGATCATTGTGGCGTTGAAGCCAGGCGTAAGGGCCTCGAGTTACTTCGATGCCAACCCAAACTTTAATGGTTACCGTCCATTGCAGGGAACATCAGACCAGTTTATTGCAACGGTATCAAACGGTATTGGCGAGGCAGCATTGGCGACGGCAAACTCGGTGTTGGCTGATGCGGATGTGGCTTGGGTCTCTCCCAATTTTTATCAAGACTGGCAAAAGTTTTTCACGCCCAATGACGTCAGGTTCACCAACCAATGGCACTTTAACAATTCGGGCCAGGGTGGCGGACTGGTCGACGCGGACGTAGATTTGCCCGAAGCTTGGGATATCAATCAAGGTGGTTCCTCCGCAATAACGATTGGTGTGGTCGACGATGGCGTTTCGATCGATCATCCGGATATCGATCCGTGGACGAATCCGGGTGAGATTGCTGGGGACTCGATTGACAATGATGGCAACGGATGGGTCGACGATATTCACGGATGGAACTTCGTTGCAAACAATGCATCGAGCCAGCATACCGACGACGGCGATGTGCATGGAACCTCCGTTGCGGGAGTCGCAGCTGCAAAAGGAAACAATAGTATTGGAGTTGCAGGTGCCGCCTATAAGTCACGCGTCTTGAGCGCGAAGATATTTGAGGGGGGAAACGTGGCTCCGGACGCAGACGTTGCCACGGCACTTTATTACGCCAGTGGCCGAACCGCCAACGGACTGGGAACTTGGAATGCGGCCTCGATTGTCAACAACAGTTGGGGTGGTGGGGCCACAAACAATGCGATCATCGCGGCGCTTACATGGGGTACAACATTGGGTCGTCAAGGTGCTGGAGCAGCATTCATTTTTGCTTCGGGAAACATTGGAATCAACGAACTTGGTTTTCCTTCGAATCAATCGCTCAATATTCCAGGGGTGGTGGCTGTCGGAGCGACCAATAATTTTGGCGAGCTGTCTGACTACAGCAATTTCGGAATTGCCCTAGACATTGTGACACCGAGCGACGATTCTCGCGTGGGCCGTTTGGCAATTGATACGACTGATCGCGTTGGGACATTTGGATACGATCCCAGCGACTATACGGGTACGGGAATCAATGGATTTGGAGGAACATCATCGTCAGCACCACTTGCAACCGGAATCGCCGCACTGGTGCTGGCGCAAGCCAACGTCTTAAGTATTCCTCTCAATCCGTCTCAATTGCGAAGCCTTCTCCGCAACAACACCGATTTGCTTGGCAACGGCTTTCAATACAGCACTACCAATGGCAAGAACCTCGGAACGGGATACGGAAGATTGAATGCGGCCAGCGCGGTTTGGGGCATTGGAAAGGCTGAGATCTCCGTCACCAGCGCCACCTCTGAGTTATTTGACGCGGCGAGCACCGTCAACATTGGGACCACGATCGTCGGAGAAACACAGGACTTAACATTGCGAGTCAGAAACCAGGGGACCAGTGCGCTGGACTTATCTAGCCTAACTCTTGCTCCAGGTCCGTTTTCTATCGTTGCAGGGTTTGGTGATAATTCGTTGACGATGGGCGAGTCAACTAGCTTTACAGTGCGATACACACCAATAGCAGGCGGCGTGGATATTCGAACGGTTACTCTCCTTTCGAATGATCTTGACGAAGCCATTTTTACGTTTGATGTAACAGGAACTGCTATCGTTCCTTCCTTGGGTGGTAGCGTCTTCGAAGACTGGGATGGGGACGGTACAAAAGATGCCCAGGATTCCACGTTATCCGGAAGGACTGTTTATTTAGATAGGAATGCAAACGGGTTGTTCGATTCAAACCTTGGTACCAGCACGTTTTCTAATACCACACCCTTGAACATTTTAGACAATACCAAGGTCATTTCAACGCTGGCGGTGAGCGGAGTTACCAACTTCATTTCCGATGTGAACGTCCGACTCAATATTAGTCACACCTGGGATGCAGACTTAGTCGTCACATTGGTTGCACCCAACGGCACAAGAGTTACGTTGATATCCGCCGCTGGTTTGGATGGCGATAACTTTATCAATACCGTGCTTGACGACGAAGCCACATCGTCGGTACAGAACGGAGTTGCACCGTTCACCGGAACCTTTAGGCCACTCCAGCCCTTGTCCGAGTTTTATGGACTGACTGGTGCAAACGTAAACGGTGCTTGGTCCCTAGAAATAGATGACGTCTCAACGGAGGATCAGGGAATTCTAAATAACTGGGACGTTGTCATCACGAGTGGCGAACAGGCTACACAAACAAAGTCAAATGGCTTCTACGCGTTTTTTGGCCTGCCGTCAGCAAGTTACACTGCAAGAACCGTTGTTCCAGGCGGTTGGACTGCGACGGGACCAGCGGGTGGTACACATTCTTTTACCATTGCTTCGGCTTCTGATTCATTCGTCGCTAAAGAATTCGGCAACGGTCAGAACAACAAGTTTTACGCACAAGTATTCAATGATGTCGACAGCGACGGTGTTTTCGATGCTGATGAAGTAGGCCTCGCAGGGAGACGAGTATTTTTGGATTTGGACGGCAATGGCGTTTATAACCCGCCCTCGAATACTACACTCTCGAATACGACTTCCACAAATATTCCCGATGTAGCAACCGTTAACTCAACGATCACATCGACCGTGGTTGGATCGATTGCCGATATCAATGTACGACTCAACATTACCCATACATGGGACTCTGACTTGGACGTGTTCCTAATCCACCCCGATGGAACTCAGATCGAACTTTTTACAGATGTCGGGGGATCGGGTGACAATTTCGTCAATACGGTACTTGATCAGCAAGCGGCAGGCGTTATTGGAACCACCAATTTCAGCACTGCTCCATTCACGGGCACCTACCGACCCGAAGGGAATTTGTCGCTATTAAATGGGAAGCTCGCCAGCGGCGTTTGGACTTTAAAAGTGACCGACGACAACGCGGGTGATACGGGCACGTTGGAAAACTGGGATTTGATAATTCTTACGGCGGATGGAGAAATCTTGACATCAACCGCTGCGAATGGAACCGCATCCCTCAATCTCCCAGTTGGACCGAATCAGGTTAGACTAGAACCTTTGGTCGGTTACGAGTTCACAGTACCCACCAACGGAATGCGTTCAGTTACTGCTGTCGGGGCACCATTATTCGACCAGCGATTTGGTTCCAAACTCCAAAACGCGATTCCAATCGTGACGGCAAACGCAGCAACCGTCAGCGGAATCGAGGGAACGACCATCAGCAATGCAGGTACTTGGTCAGACGCTGACGTCAGCAACATCGTAACGCTGACAGCTTCACTCGGTACGATCGTCAAAAACAATAACGGAACTTGGAATTGGAGTATCATTTCGACAGACAACATTGCCGCCACGCCAGTCACCATCACTGCCAACGACGGTGTAGGCGGAATTGCATCCACGACATTCACTTACTCTGTCAGCAACGTAGCGCCAACGATTACCCGTTCCTTGTCAAGCGTTAGTGGGAATGTTCTTACAACCATCATCAACAGTGGTACGTATGCCGACGTTCCTGCCGATACGGTGACCTTAACGTCATCTGTCGGTAGTATCATCAAGAATGCAAATGGAACGTGGGCTTGGTCGATCACCCCATCCGCAGCGATCAACAATCAAACTGTGACCGTCACAGCTCTAGATGAAGATGGCGGTTCGGCCTTTGTGACATTTTCCCTTAGCGCCATACCAGCCGTTTCGAACAAACAAGTTTATTACAAAGGCTCTTCGTTCGCGTCGAATGGGGACACCATCCCTGCGGCACTAGATCCGAATAAAGTCATAGCCAAGTCTGGGGCGACGGAACAGACTTTGAGCTATGCCAATCTGATCAATACGACACGAGGCATCAACGGCATTGTTCTCGATGTGGCTGGACTCGCGTCCTCAACTCTAACTGAGAGCGATTTCGTTCTGCGGGTTAGCCCAAATGGATTTTTTGACGAGGCAACAAATCCTCCGAGTAGCTGGGAAACGGCTCCGGTTCCAAGTGGAATATTCGTGACGCCTGGAACCGCCACCATACCTGCTCGAGTACGATTGGAATGGGCCGACAACGCGATAGAAAATCGCTGGTTGCAGATACGCGTCCTTGCCAATGCGAATACTGGTCTTTCAACGAGCGAGGTCTACTATCTTGGCCATTTGAGGGGCGAGATAAATGGACAAACCATTGGCGGAGCCTATTTCGTCAACAATGCGGATTTGACGGCTGCCTTGCCCGTTGGACAGG